>JAUXFA010000210.1 GCA_030620285.1 Piscirickettsiaceae bacterium | reverse complement strand
TAGCCATCAATATGGTTGCGGTATTTACGGCCATTTATTTTTGTACCCGTTAATAACTTTTCTTTAATGTCAGCCGCGCCTGCTATAGCAGCAAATGTTGGTAACCAGTCTTCATGGGATACGATGCCATTAAGTGTAGTGCCCGCTGGAAAATGCTCTGGCCAACGCACAAACGTAGGCACTCGGTAAGCGCCTTCCCAGTTTGAATTCTTCTCGCCGCGAAATGGCGTTGTACCAGCATCTGGCCAAGTATTGAAGTGGGGACCATTATCTGTTGAATACATAACAACCGTGTTATCAGCAATACCAAGATCATCCAGTGTTTTTAGAAGCTTGCCAACATGTCTATCATGCTCAACCATTCCATCAGAATATTCATCCTGCCCAGAAATACCACGTAATTCTTCTTTAACGTAGGTGCGAAAGTGCATGCGCGTTCCGTTCCACCAAGTGAAAAATGGCTTGCCTGCCTTTACCTGTTTTTCTATAAAAGCGATAGCGGCATCAACCGTTTCATCGTCAATAGTTTCCATTCGTTTCTTAGTGAGGAAGCCGGTATCTTCACACTTCTGTTTACCGACCTTGCCGAAACGCGGATCTTCGGTTTTATCATCCTTATTTGTGGCTACACAATGGAGCACTCCTCGAGGCCCAAAGGATTCAAGAAACGTTTTGCCATTAGCTAGCTTTAAATCTCGTGGATAGTCCTCGTTCTCTGGCTCTTCTTCGGCATTGAGGTGATAGAGATTACCCAAAAATTCATCAAACCCATGAAGAGTTGGCAAGTGTTCATTTCGATCACCTTGATGGTTTTTTCCAAATTGACCCGTAGCATAGCCTTGGCCTTTAAGCACGGTAGCCATGGTGACATCGGTTTTCTGCCAGCCTTCTTTCGCACCAGGCAAGCCAACTTTAGTCATACCTGATCGTATCGGCACAGAACCACTAATAAATGCAGCACGCCCAGCTGTACAACTTTGTTGAGCGTAATAATCGGTAAAGCCAACACCTTCCTCGGCGATTCTATCAATATTGGGTGTCTGGTAACCCATCATCCCTCGGTTAGTGTGGCTGATATTCCAAGTACCAATATCATCACCCCAAATGACAAGAATGTTGGGTTTCTCTGATTTTGCAAAAGTATTGCCACTAAGAAGCAAGCTTACCCATAGCGTAAAAGTGGTTATTGCTAACCTTCTTAAAATCCTCATAAGTTATTCCCATTTTTAATCGTTAGTGAATTTATTTCGTTTCATGGAAAAATTACCTAAACTTTTTTGGTGTCTTTACCCACTCATTTTATGACCATACCACCATACCACCATACCACCATACTATTTATAATAATTTAATACCTTTTCTACCGACTCATACTCAGGGTTTAATTGAAATAATTTTTCTGCATTCAATCTCGCCTTATTAACATTTCCCACTTGCTGAGAAAAAGAAATCAGAGCGATTAGTCCATCACGATAGTTCGGTGACAGCGCGAGTAATATTTCTAACTCGGTAATACTTTGTTTTATTTTATTATCTCCTTGTAGTGCTACGGCATAGACATACCGGTATCGTAGGTTATCTGGTTGCAATTCCACGGCTCGTTTTAAATCGTTTGTCGCCTTATTTAAATTTTTGGAACGAACATACCATAAACCTGATGAATGCCAGACGGCTGCATTTTCTGGCACAGCCAATTTAGCTTCGCCCAGCACTACTTTCGCTTTGCTGTCCTCCCCTTGAGCTCGGTAAAGATCGGCAAGGTTGACATAAGCACTTGCAAGGGAAGTATCTAACTTTAATGCTTGTTGGTAATGCCTTTCGGCTTTTTGGTACTCGCCCAACCGTAAACTTAGCAACCCAAGGTTAATATGCGATTCAGGTCGATCAGCATTAACATATTGAGCTTCTTGATATTCTTTAATAGCATCTGCTAATTGTTTTGACTGCAGTGATGATAACGCTTCACTAGGGATTACCGACAAAACTCTTGCGGCTTCAATTCTAACCGCTCTCACAGGGTCAATTAAAAGCTCAACGCCAAATTTAATACGTTGATCAGCGGATAAACTGTCCAACGCTTGTAAAGCCGACAAGCGAACTTCGGGGCTTTTATCTTTTAGTAATTTCGTAACAACAAGAGAAGTCACCGGACCAGAATAATTATGAAGCATACTGGCAGCTGTCGCGCGCGTAATATCCGGTAATTTGGGTGATGCAGCAATGGCAGCAATATCCTGACCCATACCGGGTTTATTTTCTCTAGCTTCATTTAACGTTTCCCCAAAATGCCAACCTGGAGACCAATCCTTACCGTACCATTGCTCCATTTGTGAAGCGGCCCAATTAATAGTTTTATTTATATGACATTGATTACATGCGTTAGGACTATTCAGCGCTTTAGATAAATCAGGTCGTGGAATTCGGATGCTATGATCATGGTGCCATCAACAACCATGTATTTGGTTTGCGGCATGTGACATTCAGCACATTGCGCACCTTCGCTACCTATTTGATGAAAGTGATGCTTGGATTGATCATATTTATTTGATTGATGGCATTGCAAACAGACACCATTCCCTTCAACCCTTAACTTGAGGCTATGTGGTTGGTGGCAATCGCTACAAGTCACCCCTTGGTGATACATTTTACTCTGGACAAACGACCCATAAACATATGTTTCTTCTTTGATCTGACCATCGGGGTGATACAGAAATTCTTCTAATATCGCCGGCCGGTAACTGTCCATTAATAGTTTTCCAGGCTGATGTTTGTCACTAATAACACTGCGTCTTGAGTGACATTGTGCACACATTTCAATCTCTTTATTAGTTGATTTAATTTTACTTCTTTTAGCGTTTCCCGTTTCAGGATCAATCGGCCAAGTAACCGATTTACGCTCATCTAAATTAAACGTTAAGCCTTTATAAATATCCTTATCCCACCCCGTTTTTTTCTGTGCCCAACTTAAATGATTAGAAGCCGGTCCGTGACAAGCCTCACAAGAAACATTCATTTCAGACCACTGTGTACTATAGCTATTTGATTCAAGGTTATAATTTTTTTTCAATTGAGTTGAATGACATTCCGCGCACATGAAGTTCCAGTTTTGATCCCGCTTACTCCAATGCAGTCGATCTTTAAACGTTATGTTATCGTCGGGATAAAGGTGAAACCATTTTTGACCGTTCTGTTTTTCTGGCCGAGCATCCCATGCAATACCTAATGCCTGTAGGCGACCTCCCGGCATAGCAATTAAATATTGTTGCAGTGGCTCAACACCAAAAGTATAAACAATTTGATAGTCTTGAAGACTCCCCTCTGGCCCATCCGTATTAACAAAATATTGATGGTTTTTTCTAAAGAACGTCGTCGTAATATTATTGTATTGGAATACCGTGTTATTAAAATCACCTAGTACACTACCCTCCTCAGCATGCTGCATGGCAAGCTGATGATGCGAACCTTGCCACGCTTCGTTTTGCTGTTCATGACATCCCGCACAACTCTCGTTTCCAATATAGTTAGGTTCAGCATTGACTGC
>JAUXFA010000007.1 GCA_030620285.1 Piscirickettsiaceae bacterium | reverse complement strand
TTTTCTTCTCGTTCACGATCTTCTTTTGCTAATTCTTCTTGTAACAGCCTATTCGCTTCTGCTATTTCGGCATCTGCTTTACGTTTTTCTTCGTCTATGCGTGCCTGCTCCGCTTTACGTTTTTTCTCTTCTTCTACCTTACGTGCTTTTTCAGCATCTGCTTTGCGTTTTTCTTCTGCTTTACGATCAGCTTCTGCCAATCGCTGTTTTTCTTCGGCTTCGCGACGTTTTTTATCCGCCTTTTGTTGCAATTCTTCTGCGGCTAAACGTTCTTGTTCTGCTTTTTGTTGTAACTCTTCTTCAACCTTACGTTTTTGTTCGGCAACTTTACGATCGGCTTCAGCTTTTATCCGTTTTTCATCTTCAAGCTTGCGGTCTTGTTCTAATTTTTGGATCTCTTGCTGTTCTTGTTTTGCTTTTAATTCACGTTGTTTTTGCTCAAGCCTTGCCTTTTCCTGTTGCTCTAAAACTTCCTTTTCCTTCCGATCCAGCTCTTTTTGAGCATCTTCTAACTGTTTGTCTACCTGTTGTTTTCTATCTTGCTCTTGTTGACGTTTTTTGTCTTCAAACTGTTGAAGTCGCGCCATCTCTTCTAATACTTGAGCTTCATCCATCACTGTTGCTTGCACGATATTCACTTTTTCTTGGGCGACAAATTTTGGTGTTGATCCTGACTCCAAACCCACAAAAAAAAGTGCGATCAATACAATATGGAGTACTAACGAATAACTTCCTGCAATCGTGTTTTCAACGAATCTATTTTTCATTATGCCTTAATTCGCTATTTGTTCTGGTTGTTTGGTAATCAAACCAACACTGGGTGCGCCGGCTTTCTGTAATAACGCCATAACCGTGATCACTTGACCATAGTTTGCAGCACTATCACCTTTGACCATTACTGGAGTATTCGGACTATGTTTTAGTACTGCCCCCACAATATTTACTAACCTTTGTGCATCCATAGGCTCATCTGGATTTTCCCCAACTGCAGCATAGAATAGGCCATCAGCATCAACAGAAATCACTAATGGCTCACTATTATCCGCAGGCGGTTCAACCGCATTGGCATCGGCTTGCGGTAAATCAACACTGACACCTTGCGTTAAAATCGGTGCGGTAATCATGAATATAATCAGTAATACCAGCATCACATCGATATAAGGCACCACATTAATTTCTGCCATTGGTTTACGACGTTGGCGTTTATGTTTATAGGTTGCCATGGCTAGCGCTTAGCCTTGCTGGCGTTGCAAAATAGAAGAAAACTCTTCTAGGAAAGTATCATAACGATTTATCAACCGCTCCACTTCATGTGAATATCGGTTATAGGCGATTACGGCTGGAATAGCAGCGAACAAGCCCATTGCGGTGGCGATTAATGCCTCCGAAATCCCCGGGGCGACCATGGCTAACGTTGCTTGTTGCACATTGCTTAAAGCGCGGAAGGAATTCATGATTCCCCACACGGTTCCAAACAAACCTATATATGGGCTGGTTGAGCCGGCTGTGGCTAAAAATGGCAATGACATTTCCAACTGATCAATCTCTCTCGCCAAGGAAATGCGCATCACCCGTTGAGCGCCTTCAAGTACTAGGCCGGGATCATCAGAGGTTTTTTTAAGCCGGACAAATTCCTTAAACCCTACTTCAAATATGCCTTCCATTCCTTGACTGGAATGAGGTCGTCCCGAGATATCTTCGTATAATCGATTAAGTTCATTGCCTGACCAGAACTTATCTTCAAATGAATCTGCATTCTGTTTAGCCAAAGCCAATTCGCTACGTTTTCTAAATATCAACATCCAGGAATATAATGATGTTGCTAATAAAATTAGCATCACCAGCTTAACCAGCAGACTCGCTTCTACGATAAGTGTTAGCAAAGAAAGATCAGCGTTCACCTTGTATCTCCGTCAAAATAAATGAAGGTATCGACTTTGGTCGAAACCGGTTTGCATCCAAACAAGCCACTTTGACTGTTGCTTCACACAACAGTTCATCATTACGAACAATTTTTTGTTCAAATTCAAAACTTGCGCCTGACACATTAGCAATATGAGACTTTATTATTAAAGCATCATTAAATCTTGCTGGCCGTCGAAAATTTAATTGCAGTGAATGTACAGCAAAAATACATTGATGATCGGTGATTAATTTATCTTGTTCAAAACCAAAGCTACGCAACCATTCTGTCCGAGCACGCTCCATAAAATTCAGATAGTTTGAATGATAAACCACGCCGCCACTATCGGTATCTTCATAATACACCCGAATCGGCCATTCAAAATCAACCATTAATATCTTTCGCCAAATCTGGTGATAACCCTAAATGTAGCCATGCACGTTTAGTGGCAACCCGCCCTCTTGGCGTACGCATGATAAAACCTTCTTGGATTAAGAAAGGTTCTAATACATCTTCAATAGTACCGCGCTCTTCACCAATCGCAGCTGCCAAATTATCAATGCCAACTGGGCCGCCCTCAAATTTCTCAATGATGGCTAATAATAATTTGCGATCTAACATATCAAATCCATTGTCATCAACATCTAATAAATCTAAGGCTTGCCGCGCCACTTCTACGGTGATTTTGCCATCAAATTTCACTTGGGCATAATCACGCACTCGGCGTAATAAACGATTTGCTATTCTTGGTGTGCCTCGTGAACGTCGAGCGATTTCATTGGCACCCTGGATATCCAATGGCACTTCAAAAATACGAGCACTTCGCTGCACAATAGTGCTTAAATCCTCGGCATTATAAAACTCTAAGCGTTGCACAATACCAAAGCGATCACGTAATGGAGAGGTCAGTGAACCCGCACGTGTTGTCGCACCCACTAAAGTAAACGGTTCTAAATCAAGTTTGATTGAACGTGCAGCGGGGCCTTCACCGATCATAATATCAAGCTGATAATCTTCCATCGCCGGGTATAACACTTCTTCAACAATCGGGCTCAAGCGATGAATTTCATCAACAAATAGCACATCATTTGGTTCAAGATTAGTCAATAATGCTGCCAAATCCCCGGGGCGTTCTAAAACAGGGCCGGAAGTTTGTCTTAAATTGACACCCATTTCATTGGCAATAATATGGGCCAATGTGGTTTTACCTAAACCAGGCGGGCCAAAAATTAAAGTGTGATCTAAGGCTTCATTACGCTTTCTTGCGGCAGTCACAAATAAATCCATTTGCTCACAGACCACTGGCTGACCAATGTAATCGCTCAATTTATCAGGGCGAATTGCTCGATCTTGCCGCTGTTCATCCAGTTGAGGGCCGGCCGAAATAAAGCGATCTGGTTCCATTAAGAGCCTTTAGCTATGCAAGTACGAAAGATATATAGAGTAAACATCGCTCTATTTTCGCTAAAAATGACAATAATAGCTAGGTGTTTACCACCTGACATTTAATCTGGTCACCTATATACTGAAATCAATTCTAATAACGGGCACGTTTGCATTTTATGGGATTATCTAAAAAACTAAGTGAATGGCAAGATGCGAAACTCATCGATAGCGCGACTGCCGATAAAATTAGCGACTTTGAACAGCAAAAATCAAAACCTATTGCACTCTGGGCATTTGGTGGTTTAGGTGCTTTTGCGATTATTTTGGGACTGGTATCCGTTGTTGCTTCAAATTGGCTGCAAACCCCTGATTGGATAAAATTAGCTGCCGATCTTGTTTTATGCCTCGTTATCGCATTCGCCTTATATCGTGTTATCTCGCGAGAAAGCACCAGTGCCCGCAGCCAATGGTTGCGAGAAATACTCGTTATTTTTTATTATGGTTTTACCCTCGCCTCAATGGCGTTAATTGGCCAAACATACCAACTCGGTGGCAGCGCTGCCAAACTACTGTTGGTGTGGACTCTGGTCACTATTCCTATTGTATTATTGGGTCGCGGTAAGTTTCTCACGATATTGTGGATTGTCGGGACCTGTGTCACTTATGCATTCAATCTAGAAGTATTCGAGGATTATATCCGACTGTTTATTTCGCAACGATATTTGTTCGATGTTTTGTTCGGCATTCTCTACATCTTGTCGCCCTTCTTTTTTATATTACTGTCTCGGATTCCATGGTTAGTGAACAATCGCCCTATTATGACTGGCGAGCTATCACGCTATAGCTGGTTGGCTATCATTATCGGTGGTTGGTTCTGTCACTTCCTGTGGTATGAATCTATCAACGGATCGGCAAGCGACATCAAATCACTGCAACTTTTCCTTGTTATTAGTTTCTTTGCCACCGTGGCAATGATCGCACTTATTCCCAAACTCTATGCCACCCGATCGAATGACACCCATTTGGCGATGCGCGTTGTATTAATCACCATATTTATCATCGGCGCCACTGCAGTGTGGCATGATCATGCTTATCCTGTGATCGGTGCAGTCATTAATATCGCCTATATGTTTGTACTGGCATGGGCCGCACTTAAAATACAGTCGATCAAATTATTTAATGTGATGACGGCATTAATTTGCATACGACTATTATTCATTTATTTCGAAGTATTTGGCTCAATGTTAGAAACAGGTATTGGCTTAGTTGTTGGTGGTGTTATAACGCTGTTCGTTGTATGGGGTTGGTTTAAAAAAGCCGACTCCTTGGCACACTATTTTGGACTCTCTCAAAAAGATAAAATCGCGGGGGATGCAAAATGATTAATAAAAAGCTCTTACTGATCGTAATGATTCCCTTCATTTTATTGTGTTTGCTGATTGCACGAGCCGAATATCATTTAAGCATTGGTAGCCAATGGGATTTTGCCATCACTGGATATGATCCCCGCGATCTGCTTCGTGGCCATTATTTACGCTTTAGATTAGCCTATGATTGGCAGGAACCGCGAAAACAGTGTGCCGGTGATAAAGGTTGCGTTTATTGCTTAACGGATATCGGAAATCAAGCTCCTCAAGTGCAAATAGTCGATGCACGCCTTGCAAAACAATGTGATGGTTTTATGCAATATGATTATCTACAAGAACCTTTTAATCGTTTTTACATTGCTGAAACACAAGCTCGATTGGCCGAAGACCTGCTACGCCAAGCGAGGATAGATAATACCGCCTACCTAAGGTTATCCATCAATAAAAAGGGTACGCCTCGAATTGTTGATCTGCTTATTGATGGTCGACCATTAGAACAGTTGCTGAAAGAAGCGCCTGAGAAATAACGCAAAAACCAAAAATCAATTGAGTTTGATTATAAGCTTACCAGGCATTATGGTCTGTATATGGTTAAGAATTACAGGGAAACTTTTGTCCCGTTAATAAGAAGTTAGCCACTAAAGGAATGTTATGACCCAACAATCAACTAAAAGCGCCTTCACATTGGGATTCCTCCTCTTTTTAGGGCTAGGCTCTCTTGGCTACTTAGTTAGTGAAGCCGCCATAAGCATTAAATCATTAGAACGAACAGTAACAGTTAAAGGACTATCTGAGCGCGAAATGGCTGCCGATATTGCCATATGGCCAATATCATCTCAAGTTGCAGGCAACAGCCTCGAAGACCTTTATAAACTAATTCAAAATAACAACACAACAATTATCGAATACCTAGATAAATATAAAATTACACAATCAGATATAACTATCACACCTCCATCTATAGTAGATATACATGCTCAGAATTACGGAAACAAACAACATATTAAGTTTCGCTATACAGGCACTTCAACCATTACAATATACTCAAAGCATATTGATCATGTTAGAGAGGCTATGTCTGGTGTGATTGAGCTTGGAAAAAAAGGAATCGTGCTTACAGCGCAAAACTATAACAATAAAACACAATTTACGTTTTCCGGCCTAAGCGATATAAAACCCAGCATGATTGAAGAAGCAACCAAAAATGCTAGGGCTGTAGCAAATAAGTTCGCATCTGATTCTGACAGTACTCTTGGAAAAATAAAAACAGCCAGACAAGGGCAGTTTTCCATTAAAGACAGAGACGCCACGACACCACATATAAAAAAGGTAAGAGTTGTATCAACCATTGAATACTACTTATCAGATTAATTTAAAATGGCTAACAATCACATTAATGCGGACTTTTTGCTCTACTACTCGCCGCAAAAATCCGGTTATGTAGATCGTTATAGCCTAACCTGAGGAAAGAAAAACCAATGGGATCAGACTCCATTGATATTAATCGTTACTATGCAATGCTGTATTTAAGCCGCCCCACAGAGAGCCGTCTGTCATAATCGCTTCAACCGCACCGGTTTGGCTGTGTCTTCTAAATAATAAGCCTGATTGGCCCGACAATTTTCTGGCCGATACAATTTCGCCATCGGGCATTTTTACTTTGGTGCCTGCCGTTATATATAAGCCTGATTCAATAATGCAGTTATCGCCTAATGAGATACCTAAGCCTGCATTAGCGCCCAATAGATTCTTTTTACCCATTGAGATAACTTGTGTGCCACCACCTGATAATGTGCCCATAATCGATGCGCCGCCGCCAATATCAGAACCATCACCGATCAGCACGCCGGCACTAATTCGACCTTCGACCATTGAGTGGCCCAAGGTACCTGCATTGAAGTTACAGAACCCTTCATGCATGACGGTGGTACCTGATGCTAAATGTGCACCTAATCTGACACGATCGGCATTACCAATGCGTACACCTTCAGGGATCACATAATCTGTCATCCGTGGAAATTTATCGATAGAGGTTACATTTAACTGGTGATCTTCTGCGGCAATCAATTCACGTAGGTTTTCAACTTCATTGGGTAGAACCGGCCCTGCCGATGTCCATGCCACATTGGCTAATAAGCCGAACACACCATCAAGGTTAATTTCATTCGGTTTGACGGCACATTCTGATAATAAGTGCAGTCTTAAATACGCTTCTTCTGCTGATTTGGGTGCGTCATCGATTGATTGAATTTCCACTTCAACAAAGTTACCGTTAATCAAGCCTACTTTTTGAGCCAAACAGCTCCGTGCAATTTCTTTATTTGAACGAGGAAACCATACATCAATGGTTGTACCTGATTTACTGTCACTATAACGGTGGCCGATTCGTTTAATTGTCATGTTGTGTCTCTATGTGTTTCAAAAATAATTGTTAATAATAACTAAGGCGCTTACAGCCATTTAATTTCGCTGCAATGCCAGTTTGATGATCTGCTCAGTATTTAAACCATCGGTATCTAAACTACGGATCATTTTTTCAGCTTCTACAGGTTTATAGCCCAATGATATCAAAGCGTCACTGGCTTCATCTTTGGCACCGGCTAATTTAGCGGCGGCGGATACTACTGGCTTTAAGCCCATTGCACCGCTAACTTCTTTTAGGCGATCCCGCATTTCAACGATCAAACGTTCAGCTGTTTTTTTGCCCACACCGGGTAATCTGGTCAAACTGGCCGCATCACCTTCTTGCACGCTACGGGCGAAATCATCGACATCACTGCCCGATAAAATAGTAAGCGCCAACTTTGCGCCAACTCCATTTACTTTAAGTAAGCTTCGAAACAACAACCGCTCTCTTACCGTTGCAAAACCATATAATAATTGAGCATCTTCCCGAACAACCAGATGCGTAAATAATGTCACTTCTTCATCGACGACAGGTAGCTTGATAAATGTCGACATTGGTGCGGCCACTTCATAGCCCACACCCTGTACATCTAATACCAAATTAGGTGCTTGTTTTTCTAAAATAATGCCGCGTAATCGACCAATCATGATGAAACCTCGATAAGTCTAAACTCCGTTTGTCCTGAGCTCATCGAAGGATGTCCATCAAGTTCATGGTTCGACAAGCTCACCACCAACGGTAAAAAGAAATGGGCTTCTTTAGAATGCGAATTCATCGTCCGTATCGCCCTCTTCGGTTTGACGTTCGCATACCTTCCGGCAGTTTCGTATTTTGATTGCCACCGATCGCCGCAAAATTAGCATGGGTAATAGCACATGCCAAGGCATCAGCCGCATCTTCTTCTGGTAGTTCAGCTAACGATAAAATTACTGACATCATATATTGCACTTGGTCTTTTTTTGCATGGCCATTGCCTACTACTGCTTTTTTAATTTGGGTTGCACTGTATTCATGCACCGCTAGGTTTTGGCTTACGCCGGCACAAATTGCAGCGCCTCTCGCCTGACCCAACTTCAATGCCGAATCGGCATTTTTATGTAAAAACACTTTTTCCACGGCCATCATTTCAGGTTGATAGCGCTGGATAATATCGGTCAAACCTTCAAAGATCTGTTTTAAGCGGTTGGGAAAATCGCCATCGCCCACCAGCAATCGGCCATTGATCACATGTTTTATCTGTCGGCCTTCTAATTCAATGATGCCAAAACCCGTTTTGCGCGATCCTGGATCAATGCCTAAGATACGTGTCATCAGCTAAAATCTTAATTTTCTTCCGCTAATTGAGCCATCACATCGTCCGAAAAATTAGCATTAGAATACACATCTTGTACATCGTCTAATTCTTCAAATGCATCAATCATTGCCAAGGCTTTACGGGCATCACTCACGTCTAGATCAGCTGTTGTTTCTGGATGCATAGTAACTTCAGCCGACACCGCTTCTAAACCAGAGGCATCTAATGCATCTTTCACTGCCGCATAATCTTCAGGAGCAGTAAATACATCAACGGTACCGTCATCATTGGTCACAATATCATCAGCCCCCGCATCTAATGCAGCTTCCATCACAACATCTTCATCGGTTCCAGTAGCATAAGAAATAATGCCTTTTTTGTGGAATAGATAAGATACGGAACCATCGGTGCCCATATTGCCGCCGCGTTTAGTGAATACATTCCTTACGGCAGCTACTGTACGATTTTTATTGTCGGTTAGGCAGTCCATCATAATGGCGATACCACTTGGGCCATAACCTTCATAACGGATTTCTTCGTAACTCACGCCTTCCAGTTCACCTGCGCCCCGCTTAGTGGCTCGCTCAATAACATCACGCGTCATATTACCGCTTAAAGCTTTATCAATTGCCGCTCGAAGACGAGGATTATTAGCAATATCACTACCACCCTCTTTTGCGGCCACACTGATTTCACGAATAAACTTGGTGAACAACTTGCCACGTTTGGCATCTTGAGCGCCCTTACGATGCTGAATATTTGCCCACTTACTATGACCTGCCATTTATCTCTACCTCTGTCCTATCTTAATACTGAATAGTTTACTTTAAACGTGCGAATTCCAATGTTTATAGACTTCACTGCGCCCATAAACCTGATCAAAATACATTGCCTGCAATTGTTCAGTGATCGGGCCTCGACCGCCGTTACCAATACTGCGATTATCCAATTCACGGATCGGTGTTACTTCTGCCGCGGTACCGGTGAAAAAAGCTTCATCAGCGACATAAACTTCATCTCGAGTAATTTGCTTTTCAACTACTTTTAAGCCAATTTCTTCAGCCAATGTCATTACCGTTGCACGGGTAATGCCTTCTAAAGCTGACGTTAGTGTCGGTGTATACAACACGCCATCACGCACCATAAAGAAATTCTCGCCACTGCCTTCGGCCACAAAACCACTGGCATCCAACAATAATGCTTCATCATATCCACACTCAACCGCCTCTTGTAAGGCCATAATTGAGTTCATGTAATTACCATTTGCTTTGGCTTTACACATGGTAATGTTGACGTGATGACGGGTGAAAGAAGAGGTACGGATTCGAATGCCTTTTTCCATGTTTTCAGCACCCAAATATGAGCCCCAATCCCAAGCAGCAACCATGACATGTGTTTTTAAATTATCTGCACGAATACCCATGCCTTCACTACCGTAAAAACACATTGGACGTAAATACGCCGACTCGAGATTATTTTCACGTACTGCTGCCTTTTGAGCTTCATTGAGTGTTGCTTTATCAAACGGCATATTCATGCCCATGATTTTGGCACTACGAAAAAGTCGATCGGTGTGTTCTTGTAGACGAAAAATAGCTGGGCCACTGTCCGTCTTATACGCACGAACACC
Organism: Piscirickettsiaceae bacterium; assembly: GCA_030620285.1. Lineage (GTDB taxonomy): Bacteria > Pseudomonadota > Gammaproteobacteria > Nitrosococcales > Methylophagaceae. The sequence continues at coordinate 3,430 of JAUXFA010000007.1, read as the reverse complement.
TTCAAATACACCCAAACCATAATGCAAGGTGTGCGTTAATACATGTACTTTTGCATCTCGCCACGGCACCATCTCACCATCCAGCCAAATAACGCCATCTCGATCTGCCATCGTTGGAGCAACCATAATTACCTACTTGTTCTTCTAAATTCGTTGTAAAAAAGTCTATTCATTCGCCTAACCAGTGCTGCCATATTGCTTTTACTTGCGGCCGATATTCCGCCACATCTTCAATAGCGACTAATGCGGGTAACTCTTGCAACACGCAATGATTCGCAAGCTGTCGATAAAATCGATAGGCATCCGCCAGCATGATGCCTTGTTGTTCGCTTAGCTTCCCAGTCTTTTTCAGTGCTTCTATAATCCTAATGTTATCGGTATAAACCAATAATTCAGGTAGGGTTTCAGACCATGCCAAAACCGCATATTGCACCATAAATTCAATATCTGTGATACCGCCCACACCCTGCTTAAGATCAAAGTTCTGGGCAGTGCTCTTATCTAATTGCTCACGCATTTTAGCACGCATATCACGTACGTCTGTGATCAATGCATTTTGTTGTCGCTGGGCGGCTAATATCTGTTGGCGAATTAGACTGATCTGCGAAGCCAAATCTTGGTCACCAATAACATATCTTGCTCGTACTAATGCCTGATGTTCCCATGTCCAAGCATCATTAGTTTGATATTCTGCAAAGCCCGATAGTGCAGACACCAATAAACCGGACTGACCATTTGGCCGGAGTCGCATATCAATTTCATACAATATGCCACTTGATGTCACGGTATTCATCATATGGATCATGCGTTGTGCTAATCGGGTATAAAAAACCTGCGAATCTACTGGCTTGTCGCCATTTGTCATCCCCTGATTTTCAGTATCATCAAAGATAAAGACCAAGTCCAAATCAGAGCCATAGCCTAATTCAAGGCCGCCTAATTTGCCGTAAGCCAACACCATAAAACCACATTTCTTTAAATCATCTGATTGGGTACAAGGAGGTCGACCATGCTTTGTTACCACATATTGCCATGCCAGTTGCATCACTTGTTCTAATTGAATTTCAGCCAACTCACTCAATTGATCGCCCACTCTCATTAATGGCAAAACATCTGTTACATCTGCAGCAGCCACGTGTAAAGATGCAATTTGTCGGAATTCTCTCAACAAATTCATTTGACGCTCCAAGTCCGTTTTCTCAGCTGTTGCCAAACATTTTTCCAATGCCGCTTGTTGCATCTGGCGATCCGGCACCTCATATAATGTACGGGGATCGAGTAACTCATCTAATAAAACAGGAAAACGAGCCAACTGATTACTGATCCATGGGCTGGCAGCACACAACTTAACCAGTTGTGATAAAGCCATTGGATTTTCAATCAACAGCGACATATAAGCCGTTCGTCGCATTATTGATTCAAGCAAGGGCATTAATCGAGCCAAGCAACTATCTGAATTACTCGCATTTGCTGCTGCCTGCACTAATAAAGGCAAACATTTTCCCAATCGTTCTCGCCCAGTCTGACTTAAATTTCGACAATTGTGTGAGTTTAGTAAGTTATCTAGCTCCGCCACACTGTCGCTTGGATTAGCAAAACCCAATTGTTGAAGATGCGCTATTTTTTCACTGGAATCAGCATCAAATAATGAAATGACATTGATCTCTGAGGCATCTGCTTGCGGTGCAGTTAATATCTGCTCAAAGTGAGCTTGTACTTGTTGGCGATGGTCGATTAATACCGTTGAAAATTCCTGCCAATCAGTAAACCCCATTAAGATCGCTATTCGTTGTCGGCTATCATCTTCTTTAGGTAATAGGTGGGTTTGCTGATCTGCCCACGCCTGAATACGATGTTCCGTGCGACGTAAAAAATCATATGCTCGTTTTAATTCTTGTACCGCATATTCGGTCAGTAAATTACGCTCGGCTAATAAGTCTAAAATAGTTAAAATCGGACGTTGTTGTAAAACAAGATCTCGGCCACCATAGATCAGTTGGAATACTTGCCCAATAAATTCAATTTCACGAATACCGCCTGCACCTAATTTAATATTGTCTTCCATGCCTTTGCGATGTAATTGACCCGCAATCATTGATTTCATTTCACGCAACGAATCAAATACACCGTAATCTAAATATCGCCGATAAATAAAAGGTCGAAGTAAACTCATCAAGCCTTTTTTAGCAGATTCTGATCCGGTGATCGCACGCGCTTTTATCATCGCATAACGCTCCCATTCTCGACCTTGGGTTTGATAATAATCTTCCATCGCATCAAAACTTGAAACTAATGCACCACTCTCCCCAAAAGGTCGTAGGCGCATATCAACACGAAATACAAAACCATCGGCTGTGACGTTGTCTAAAGATTGAATCAGTTTTTGTCCTAAACGGGTAAAAAACTCTCCGTTCGTTAAACTTTTACCCGCTCCTTGTGTTTCGCCAGATTCTGGATAAGCGAATATAAGATCAATATCTGATGATAAATTTAATTCTCCTGCACCCAACTTGCCCATGGCTAAAACCACTAACTGCTGAGGCTCACCGTCATCACTATGTGGCGTGCCCAATTGATCGCACTGCCATTGATGCAATAGATTCAAAGATTGCTGAATACAGGCGTCTGCCAGCGCCGATAAATCTCGTACTGTTTCCGCTAAATCAGCCCATCCGGCAAGATCTCGCCAAATAATACGCACCATTTCGCGCTGACGAAAATAGCGTAACTGTTGATATAAGTTTGTTTCATCAACACTGTTTTCAAGCATTTTAGCTAATTGATGATCATAACTATCTACATCGTAAAGACGACTTATATCACCAGAATTAATTAACATTGAGGCCCGATCTGGATGACGATTGCCCCATTGAACAACATAATCACTTCCCGTCAATACCTGCTTTACGGTGCCGGATAAAACATGATCATCTGCTACCAATTGTTGCCATTGATTTAAAGGCTGCTTAGCTATCATCATTGTCCTTCCTAATCGTTGACATACAATCTCTCTTCAAAAAAGTTGATCGCTAAATTTTGCTAAAGGATTTACTCCCTAAGACGTTACTTATCTTTGCTTAACATTACAATTATTTTACACAATTTTCATAGGGTTATTTAAGCATGAGAAAATAGTTGGTACGGATATTTTTATTGTTTCATTATTCTAAAACCGTTCTTCAAGAGCAAGCATTTCAGCCACTAATTTCACCAAGTGAAGCGAAAAACTTAGCAAATCCTGCTTATCTACAAGCATTACCAATACTATCAAAAGAACTCCTTTCTAAAGAAAATACTTTTTGTGACGTTAACTATATTGATAGGTTGTATTGCTCAGTGATAGAGCGTTGTATTAGGTTATTCATTATGAAAAAACAACTCCTTGCTATTCTTTTATTGTTTTGTTTAGTCCCTGCCCTGTTATTTGTGT
>JAUXFA010000197.1 GCA_030620285.1 Piscirickettsiaceae bacterium | reverse complement strand
GGTCACTATTCTTATTCTGGTTGCATTTGGCTTGGTATTAGAGCATCAGCGTATCAAGACCAGCATTATTGAGATTGAAGATTCAATGGTTGTTTCGCAGCAGAGAAGGCCAGTCATTGAAGCCCAAGCAACAGCACAAGATATAAAAAATTTGAAATCAGCGAAATTGCTGCAAGCGAAGTTGAATTTTCCGTGGCAAGGCTTGCTCAGCTCGTTAGAAACGGTTAAAAAAATATCGCCAAAAATTAGCTTAATGACTATTCAGCCGAATCCTAATAAAGGTGAAGTGTTGATTGCTGCGGAAGCTGCTAACTTACAAATTATGCTCGATTTTGTTGACGATTTAGCTAAACAAACTGTTTTTAATGATGTGTTATTAGTGAATCAGCGGCGACTTGGTCTGGGCAATAAACAAGGCCTAAGTTTTACAGTAAAACTTAGGTGGCAAGCCTAATATGAATAAATTACAGTGGTGGTGGTCGCGGTTTATAGATAAAGTCAGTTTACTGGCTGGATTTGCGTGGTTATTATTAATTGCAATTGGACTCTATGGCATTGCGATATTATTGCCGGCACAGCAACGGTTACTACAGCTTGAGAAACAGCCTGTTATCGCACCTATAACACCTGAAATTAGTTATCGCTATACCTCACCAGCGGATTTATTTTTTGCACAAGCACCGACAGCGGCGGATATTACAGGGAGTTTACAAAGTTTATTTGCGTTGGCAAAAAAGCGTGGCATTGCAATTAATGAAGTATCGTACAAAGATGAGCAGCGTCAAGGTGAAGATGTTGTTCATTACAATATAAGCTTTTCTGTTGAAACGTCTTATCCCAAAATTAAGGCCTTTATTACGGATGTATTGGCGGCCTTGCCTTATCTTGCATTAGAACAACTAGCCTTTGAGCGGGAAAATGTGAAGTCTAAGCTGGTGGTAGCCAATCTACGATTTACTTTGTATATGGTGGCTAAATGATCACTCAAACTACTAAGCGTTGGTTGTTACTGGGTAGCTTACTACTATTAACATTATGGTTAGTTTGGAATACGCCTGAAGTAGACAGTAATGCATTGATTGTAAAACCAATGGTAAGGGCAGCAGATGCAAATAAGTCAGCAAATACAAATCACTCATTGAAATATGAAGATGATTTACAGTTAGCACAACGATTACCGTTTGAGGGTAAAGCGATAGATTTATTCGGCACGGGTATAAAACAGCAAACTGCTCGAAAGCCTGTTAAGGTGAAGCCTATTGTTAAGCCGTTGCCTAAGAGGGTTATAGCGCCTGCATTACCCTTTAAATATATAGGAAAATTAATTGAGGGCGATGTAGTGAAGATATTTTTACTAAAAGGCGAAGCATTACATATTGTCAGTGAAGGCGATACCGTAGATAAGCATTATCAATTAAAGCATGTGGGGGAGCAACAGCTGAGCTGGTTATATCTACCCCTCAATATTACTCAGAAAATGAGTATAGGACAGACACCTTGAAGATACTTAATTTAAAGTCAGTAAAGATTATGAAGAATACCCAGTTTTACTTTTCGCGATTGTTGGTTCTTGTGAGCATTATGGTTATCAGTGGGTGTAATACGGCGGAATTATTTGCCAAAAAAAATGAAGGGGCTGATTTTACGATTGCTCAGGTTGCGCCAGAGAAAATAAACGAATTTGAAAAAAATGAAAAAATATTACAAGGTTTGATTATCGAGGCTGATGCGGCGTTAAATAATCATGACTTTGAGTCAGCTCAGCAGCTATATGATGCGATTCTTGAACATGATCAACATAATTTACGGGCACAAGATGGCTTGCGTCGAGTCGCTATTTTTGGTCAACATGAAGCAACAATAAATCAAGTTCAAACTCTAATCGGAAAATCAGAACAAGATGATGCAAAAGCGGCCGCTTTATTACGCAATGTTTTGGTGGAAGATCCTAACAATCTTCGAGCAGCCAGCATATACCAGGCAATGGCTGCTAAGGCTGATGAAAAACGACAGGAACAATTACACAAAAAACTTGTTTATCCGAACCCCGTATCACTTGAGTTTAGAGATACCCAATTAAAAGTTATTATTGAAGCCTTAGCAAAAGGCACGGGGGTTAATTTTATTCTGGATAAGGATGTAAAAAGTAATTTAAAAGCCTCTTTATTTATTCAAAATGTATCACTTGAAGACGCCATTGATGTTTTAGTACAGTCGAATCAATTAAGAAAAAAAGTGCTCAATGAAAGCTCGGTTATCATTTATCCAGATACACCATTGAAAATACGGCAATATCAAGATTTGATTATTCGCAGCTTCTTTTTGGAATATGCCGATCCAACGACAGTGAGTAACTTACTGAAAACCATGCTCAGCATCAAGCAAATCCAGACTGATGATCGTTTACCAATGATTATGATTAAGGATGTGCCGGAAGTGATGGTGCTGGCGGAAAAACTGATAGCGTCTCAAGACATTGCTGAGCCGGAAGTAATGTTGGAAATGGACATTATCGAAGTCAGACGCAGTGTAGGTACAGATAAAGGTGTGACATGGCCGACTCAATTATCAGTGTTACCGGCCACGGGCTTAACATTAAAAGCATTAAAGAGTGTGGGCTCTGGAGATATTGGCGTTGGGCCAAGTCCAGCCATTATTTTTGATGGCCAAGATTCTGATGTTAATTTATTAGCAAATCCACGTATTCGGGTTAAAAATGGCGAATCTGCCAAGATTCATATTGGTGATCGAGTCCCCGTCATTACGTCTAATGTGTCTTCAAATGGGGTTATTTCAGATAATGTCCAATATATTGATACGGGACTTAAACTTGAAGTAACGCCAGACATTAGCATGGGCGGTGATGTCACTATTAAGTTAAATCTTGATGTCAGTTCTATTAGTAGTATTGTCACGACCAATACAGGTGCTGTTGTTCCACAAATAGGGACACGCAGTACCTCTACTGAATTGCGTTTAAGAGATGGTGAGACGCAAGTATTAGCCGGTTTAATTAGTGATGAAGATCGTAAGTCAGTCAATAAAATACCGGGTTTAGGTGATTTGCCCATTTTAGGTCGATTATTCTCAAGTCATAGTGATGACAAAGTTAAAACAGAATTGGTGCTTTCAATCACACCACATATTATTCGTGCTCGAAAGTCCCCTGATGCGGCATTATCGGAATATTGGATGGGAACAGAACTTCAAGTTGGGAGAGGAACAACTGGGCCGAAGAAGAGAACACGCGAAGAAATATCAAAACTCTTTAAAGCGGGTGTTTCACCAAGAGCGGCACGGCCTGCGGCAGCACCTCAGCAGACTGAAGAATCCAGCCCTCAAGGTCTTAATATTCAACTGCCACCTGGCTTGACCTCGCAGTTTTAACGGCCACTTGGTTGTTAAATAACAAGGCATGATAACAAAAGTATATTTTAAAAAGTCGCAAGACTTTTCATATATTGAGATAGTTTTTACAGTCGCTATTCTTGCATTGCTAGCCACGGCTGCGCTTCCTTATGCAGAGCTGAGTGTGACTCGAAAAAAAGAAGTTGAATTGAAACGTAGTTTACGTGATATTCGCACCGCTATAGATGCTTATAAAAAAGCAGTTGATGATGGCAGAGTTACAAGCTCGGTTGAGGCATCTGGTTATCCACATAATCTAGATGAATTGGTGATGGGTGTTGAAGATAT
>JAUXFA010000177.1 GCA_030620285.1 Piscirickettsiaceae bacterium | reverse complement strand
ATCAAATGTGCATTTTACACGTTTATGTGCTTATCTTGACAGCGTTGGCATTGCCTATGAAGTCAATACTCGACTAGTTCGCGGTCTGGATTATTATAGTAAAACCGTATTTGAATGGGTGACTGATAAACTGGGAGCTCAGGGCACTGTTTGTGCCGGCGGTCGTTACGATGGTCTGGTGAAACAATTGGGCGGGCGTGATACCAAAGCAGTGGGTTTTGCACTGGGCTTAGAGCGTCTGATTAGCCTGCTTGAACAAGATGACTTAGAGAAGCACTATAATTATCCTCATGCGGTAATGCTGATGATGGGCGAACGGGCACAAAATGCCGGTTTTGCTTTAACTGAAGAACTGCGTAATGCTGTCCCTGATGTGCGTATTCTGAGCGTTTGTGGTGGTGGTAGTTTTAAGAGTCAAATGAAACGTGCCGATAAAAGTCAGGCTGAAATTGCGCTAATTTTGGGTGATGATGAGCTGGATAATAATACCGTGACCGTCAAGTATTTACGTGCTGAACAAGGTGCTGATAAACCTCAGCAGGAACAGTTGTCACAACAGCAATTAATTGCTCTGTTGACAGAAAAGACGCAATAAATTTTTACTAATACACTGAATAACAATAAGTATCAGAGCATCCGCTGCTTAAGGAAATAAAATGGATAATTACGAAACAGAAGACCAACAAGTTGAAGCCATAAAGAAATGGTGGGCTGAAAATTTTATAATGGTAATAGTGTTAGCAATTGTGGGACTTGGCAGTATTGTCGGTGTCCAGCAATGGAAACAAAACAAACTAGTGACAGCACATACAGCATCAGTAGAATACGATCATATTTTACAGGTGGTTAAAAGCAATAAGGATGAACAAATCAGTCAACAGGTAAACACCATGTTGACTGACTACTCAGATTATCCTTATGCCGCCTTATCAGCCATGCTTGAAGCAAAACAGATGATTGCTGTGGGTAAGTTTGCTGAAGCAGAAGAAAAATATCAATGGGTTATTGCAAATTCTGAGGCACAGAACTTAAAGCATATTTCCAGAGTACGCCTGGCAAGTTTAATGGCTGCACAAGGTAAAAATGAACAAGCTCTAAAAATACTTGAAGTTGAGCAGGGCAGTTTTAAAGCCACTTATCTGGAAGTCAAAGGTGACATTCTCGTTGCTCTAAAACGAACAGATGAAGCACGCTCTGCTTATGATCAGGCATTGCAGGCATATGCTGTAATTGGTGCCAATGCACAGATATTAAGAGTTAAACGTAATGATTTAGGAAATTCATAATGAAACAAATTGTTACTTTCACCATTATCATTTTGTTCAGCTTGTCGTTAACAGGCTGTGGCTGGACGGATAGTTTTTTTGCCGGTGAAGACAACTCCATTCCACCGACTGAATTAGAAGATATTACTGATTCAGTGCAAATTCGCTCCGTGTGGAGTAAGAATATTGGCGTTGGGCTTGATGATGCGTTTGTTAATCTGCAGCCCGCTATGACGGAATCAAATATTTTTACCGTCGATCGTGAAGGTCAGGTGACCTCACTGAGTTTAGCTTCAGGTAATGTTAATTGGCAAGTCGAACTGGATATGACGATTACGGGCGGTGTTGGTGCTGGTCAGGGCATTCTTATTGTTGGTAATAATCGTGGTGAGATCATTGTCTTAGATGCTGATGACGGCTCTGTTAAATGGCAAAAAGAATTAAGCAGTGTAATGTTATCTGCACCGCTGGTGCAAGACGATGTATTAATAGTTCGCTCCGGTGACGGTAGGGTTTTTGGCTTAAATGTTGAAAATGGCAGTCAAATGTGGGTTTATGATCGTGGCGTGCCTGTGCTGACATTACGTGGTAACAGCAGTCCATTAATTGGCGGACGAGAGCTGGTTTTTACCGGCTTTGATAGTGGTAAAGTAGCAGCTGTCGGTGTTCAGCATGGTCGCTTATTATGGGAAGCTAATGCTTCTGTACCAAGAGGTCGTTCTGACTTAGAACGCCTGGTTGATATTGATGGCAGTATGGTCTTAGTTGGCCGGGTGTTATATGTTGCTGCTTATCAGGGACGCATTGTTGCTATTGATGCCCTTGAAGGTGAGATTTTATGGGCTAAAGAAATGTCTTCTTATGCTGGTATTTCAGCGGATGAGCGACACATTTATGTAACCGATTCTGATAGTAATCTATGGGCTGTCGATCGTGTGTCGGGTGAAATGTTGTGGAAACAGGACAAACTGGCTTACCGTCAACTCACCGCTCCGATTGCTGTTGGTGAGTATATTTTAGTAGGCGATTTTGAAGGTTATGTGCATATTATCTCTCAAACAGACGGCGAATTAGTAGGCCGTGAAAAAATTGATGGTGATGGCTTCCATGTTCAGCCTCAGGTTGACGGCAATACAGTCTACATCTACGGTAATGGCGGTAAATTAGCCGCCTTACAGATTAATTAAGAGCTGAAATAAATTTATGAAGCCAGTAATTGCCCTCGTGGGTCGTCCTAATGTGGGCAAATCAACACTGTTTAATCGTCTGACCAAAACCCGTGATGCACTCGTGGCCGATATGCCGGGTGTAACACGTGACAGACAATATGGCGATGGTGCGGTGGGTGATCGTCCCTATATCGTTATTGATACCGGCGGTCTTAGTGGTGAAGATGAAGGTATTGAGACGCTTATGCAGTCTCAGGTCTATCAAGCCATGCAGGAAGCCAATATTATCCTGTTTTTAGTGGATGGTCGTGGTGGTATTACCGGACATGATCAAACTATTGCACAACGTTTACGTCAGTTGGGCAAAGAAATTATTATTTTGGTTAATAAAGCCGAAGGCATGAATGAAGATGTAGTTGAAGCCGAATTTCATGCATTGGGTCTGGGTCAACCCTATGCGGTATCTGCATCACATGGTGATGGTATTGCTCCGTTGATGGAAGAACTACTGGCAGAAATTCCTATTGAAGATGATGAGTCTGAAGAGGATGATGACAAATCGTATGAAAACTCCTATAAAAAGAACGGTATAAAGCTAGCCATTGTTGGTCGGCCTAATGTCGGCAAATCAACCCTGATTAATCGCCTGATGGGTGAAGAGCGAGTGGTCGCATTTGATATGCCCGGGACTACTCGAGATAGTATTTTCATTCCTTTTGAACGTGATGGCAAACGCTATACTTTTATTGATACTGCTGGTGTCAGACGCCGCAGCCGGGTCAAAGAAACCATTGAAAAATTCTCTATTATTAAAGCATTACAGGCAATAGAATCGGCTAACGTTGTTGTGCTGATGCTGGATGCTCATGAAGGACTTACGGATCAGGACTTACATCTACTCAGTTATGTCATTGATACCGGTAGAGCACTGATTATTGCCATTAACAAATGGGACGGTATGACCAAAGACGCCCGTGAATTTGTTAAAGAACAATTAGAGCGCCGCCTGCCTTTTCTGGATTATGCCAAATACCATTATATTTCTGCTTTACATGGCAGTGGTGTTGGACTTCTCTATGATTCGGTTGATAAAGCCTATGAATCAGCAATGAAGAGACACCTGCCAGCGACCCTGACTCGCTTATTGGAAGATGCCGTGCAAATGCACCAGCCGCCACTGGCTCGTGGCCGTCGCATTAAATTACGTTATGCACATCAGGGGGGACAAAATCCACCTCTTATTGTAATCCATGGCAGTCAGACCGAGCACATTCCGGAATCGTATAAACGCTATCTGATGAATTCATTTCGTAAATGGTTAAAACTGGAAGCGACTCCCATTCGACTGGAATTCAAAAACAGTGCTAATCCCTATCGCGGCACTAAAAGAAATAATGACAAGACCAAACAACTGATGCAAAAGCGACATCGTCAGACTAAAAATATGGCGAAAAAATATGCCGGGAAAAAGAATAAAAGAACGAATAGATAAAGATAGCGTTAAGTGCTAAGCATT
>JAUXFA010000215.1 GCA_030620285.1 Piscirickettsiaceae bacterium | reverse complement strand
GGCTCGCTGTACCCGTTACACCCTTGATAGAAACATAATAAAGAAAACCGTTGGCATATTGGGCAATTTTTTCCATCCGTTCGGTTGATGTTGTCGGTGCGACTAGAAAAATAGTATCAATCTTATGTTTATTCATGATTGGCAGAAATTCATCCGATTCTTCCGGTGGCATATCAACTGTTAATACACCATCAACGCCCGCCTGCTGTGCTTGTTTTGCAAATATTTCATAACCCATGGCTTCTAAGGGGTTCGCATAGCCCATCAATACTACCGGCGTAGTGTTATCCTTTTCCCGGAATTGGCGCACCATATCAAGTACATTCTGAAGTGATATATTATTTTTCAAGGCCCGCTCACAGGCTTTCTGAATAACCGGGCCATCTGACATAGGATCAGAAAAAGGCACACCTAATTCAACAATATCAGCACCCGCCTCAACCAGCGCATGCAATATAGGAACCGTTACCCATGGCACTGGATCACCAGCTGTTATATAGGGGATAAGGGCTGTTTGACCATCGGCCTTTAATTTTTCAAAACAGTGACTAATACGACTCATCTTTAACCCTTTAAAAACTCAAACCAGCCATCGCGGCTACAGTATGCATATCCTTATCACCTCTACCAGATAGGTTGACTAATATTATCTGATCAGTCGACATCGTAGGTGCCAGTTTTGTCGCATACGCTAGCGCATGACTTGATTCCAATGCCGGGATAATTCCTTCGATTCGAGTCAAATCATGGAATGCTTGCAAGGCTTCATCATCCGTTACTGATACATATTGTGCTCGACCAATATCTTTAAGCAATGCATGCTCAGGCCCAACTCCGGGATAATCTAAACCCGCTGAGATTGAATGTGTTTCAATGATCTGACCATTTTCATCTTGCATTAAATAAGTCCGGTTACCATGCAATACACCTGATGTTCCGGCGCATAATGGTGCCGCGTGTTGACCTGTTTCAATACCATGACCACCACCTTCAACGCCATACATAGCAACATCCTGATCACCGATAAAAGGATGGAATAAACCAATCGCATTTGAACCGCCGCCAATGCAGGCAATTAAGGCATCTGGTAAGCGATCTGCTGCTTTGATTATTTGAGCACGTGCTTCACGGCCAATAATGGTTTGAAAGTCTCTAACCATCTCAGGGTAAGGATGAGGACCGGCCACCGTACCAATAATATAGAAGGTATCATCAACATTGGTCACCCAGTCACGCAGTGCTTCATTTAATGCATCTTTTAATGTTCTTGAACCCGATTCAACTGGAATAACTTGAGCTCCCAGTAGTTTCATTCGGTAGACATTTTGAGCTTGGCGCTGCACATCTTCGGCACCCATATAAACAACACATTCAATGCCCAATCGAGCGGCGACGGTAGCCGTTGCCACACCATGCTGGCCAGCTCCCGTTTCAGCAATAATACGCTTTTTACCCATGCGTTTAGCCAATAATGCCTGACCAATTGTATTGTTAACTTTATGAGCACCGGTATGATTAAGATCTTCACGTTTAAGGTAGATTTGTGCTCCACCCAATCTCTTAGTCCAATTTTCGGCATGATAAAGCGGAGATGGACGGCCAACAAAATCAGCCAAGTCTTTATCCATTTCTGCTTGAAATTCAGGATCGTCTTTATAGCGGTTATAGGCTTCTTCTAATGCATATATCGCCTCCATCAGTGTTTCACCGACAAAACGACCGCCATATTGTCCAAAACGACCTCTATCATCAGGATAGCTATCGTAATAATTATTTGCCTTATTTTCAGCCATTTACTACCTCTTGCATGAAAGCGATGATTTTTTGTTCATCTTTTATTCCTTTTGACTGTTCAACACCACCACTGACATCAATAGCATAAGGATTTACTTGTTTTATTGCTTGGGCAACATTCTCAACCGTTAAACCTCCGGCAAGAATTATCGGTTTATCAATATCTTGGATCATTGACCAATCAAATACTTGGCCAGTTCCACCGGGTATTCCTGCTTGATAACTATCTAATAATAAGGCAGATGCAGAACGATAGTCTGCAGCTAGCTTTGTAAGATTAATATCATCACGCATTCTGATCGCCTTTAAATAAGGTCGATCAAATTGTTCGCAATATTCAGGACTTTCATCACCATGAAATTGTAAAATATCAATTTTCATCGATTTTAAACACATATGCACTTGTTCGGGATTAGCATCAACAAAAAGTGCAACAATGCTAACAAATGGCGGTAAACCAGCAATAATCTGCTGTGCCTGCGCAATTGTAACCGCTCTCGGACTGGGTGCATAAAATACCAAGCCTAAGGCATCTGCACCCATTTCAATTGCAAATTCAGCATCTTGGCGCCGAGTTATGCCACAAATTTTTACGCGTGTTCTCATGAATTTGGTCTGAGAAAAAAATCTAATAGGATACTTTACCAGACCACAGGAAAAGCTGACACCGTTGGTAGCTTATATTGTTCAGGATATTCAACATCAACGAAATATAAGCCCTCTGGTGCCGAGGTAATTCCACCTTGAGAACGATCTCGACTATCTAATACTGTTTTTGCCCAAGAGATGGGTTTTATACCTTGACCAATCGGGACTAATACACCCACAATATTTCGCACCATATGATGCAGAAAAGACTGGGCTTTAACATCAATAGCAATGCAATCACCTTGCCGGCTAACGTGGATCTTTTCCACTGTTTTAATCGGGCTATGAGCCTGACATAATTTGGCTCGAAAAGCAGAAAAATCATGATGGCCGACCAATAAGTTGGCAGCCTCTTGCATGCGCTGTTCATCAAGCGGGCTAAATAACCACCACATCCGGTTTGCGTGTATTGATGATCTGCCCACACGATTAAAAATCAAGTAACGATAACTGCGATTCAACGCTGAAAATCGAGCGCTGAAATCATCATCAACAGCTCGTGCCCAGACTATATTAATGTCGTCAGGTAGGTTTGAATTTAGTCCCAGAATCCAATTGCGTTCACTACGTTCAGAGTCACTATCGAAATGCACTACTTGTTGTAAAGCGTGAACACCTGAATCTGTTCTGCCGGCTGCAACGGTTTTTACGTGATGATTTGCAACGGAGCTTAATGCTTCTTGCAAACAGCCTTGAACCGTTCGTTGGGCAGGCTGAACTTGCCAGCCAGAAAAGTTAGTCCCATCATATTCAACGCCTAAGGCTACCCTCACCTCAACGCCAATTTATGACAGCTCTGTCAGCATTGATTGAGCGCGTGTTTTTTGCTCATCATTACCTTCATTAACAACTTCATCTAATATGCTCTTTGCACCATCTGGATCACCCATATCGATATAAGCTGCAGCGAGATCTAATTTAGTCTCAGCTTCATCAACCTCATCAAAGTCCTCCAAGTCAAATTCAAGCTCATTGACATCGGTTAGGGCTGCTGTAGCCTCCGTCATTTCATCTTCAGAAAGTGCCTCTAGGCCT
>JAUXFA010000106.1 GCA_030620285.1 Piscirickettsiaceae bacterium | reverse complement strand
GCTGACTTGGCTTCACCCGGACCATTGACCACACAACCAATGACGGCCACATCCATTGGCTCTAAAATATCTTCTAGTCGTGCTTCAAGTGCATTTACTGTCGAGATAACATCAAACTGCTGGCGTGAGCAAGAAGGGCAAGCAATTAAGTTCACGCCTTTATTTCTAATTCTTAAACTTTTAAGAATATCAAATCCAACTCGAATTTCTTCTACCGGATCTGCCGCCAGAGACACCCGAATCGTATCGCCAATACCATCAGCCAGCAACATGCCTAAACCAATAGCTGATTTCACCGAACCCGACCTAAGACCGCCCGCTTCGGTGATCCCTAAGTGCAATGGCTGCTCGATCTGACTGGCTAATTTGCGATAGGCATGTACCGTCATAAAAACGTCTGACGCTTTTAAACTTAATTTGAACTCTGGATAATTCAGACGATCCAAAATATCAATATGACGCATTGCGGATTCAACCAATGCATCAGGTGTTGGTTCACCATATTTTTTTTGCAGATCTTTCTCTAGTGAGCCGGCATTAACCCCAATTCGAATAGGAATGCCATGATCACGAGCACTATCAACCACCGCACGCACCCTATCTTCTCGACCAATATTTCCAGGATTAATCCGTAAACAATCTGCCCCTAATTCCGCTACCCGTAGTGCAATTTTATAATCAAAATGAATGTCGGTAACAAGCGGTATAGTGACTTGTTGTTTAATCTGACCAAATGCTTCAGCGGCTTCCATACTGGGCACCGAAACACGCACAATATCAGCTCCTACATCTTGTAGTGCCTTTATTTGAGCAACTGTCGCTGCCACATCACAGGTTTCAGTATTGGTCATGCTCTGCACTGCTATCGGCGCATCACCGCCAATGGCAACATCTCCCACCATGATCTGTCGGGATATTCGTCTAACAATCGTTGAGCTTGTTTCCATTAAGTTTCTTCTTCTATCACAAATCTTGCCACACCACCCTGTGTGTAGGGAGAAGTATCAAACACCACATTATTGTATTTAATAACCACTACAGAGGATCGGCCAAGAGTGACGTCCAATGGCAATTTTCCAGAAACAGTCACGCTCTCATCAGCCTTCATCATTTTATTTAATAGAGTTTGTTGCTCTGCATCCTTAATTTCTACCCAACTCTCTCCTGAGAATTGTAATTCAATTGTTGGAGGCTGCCCTAGTTCTGGCTCCTCATCAACACTAAGCTGTGCTAATTCTTGATCAATCTGATTTTGTTGCTCAACGATCAGCGCTGTCTCAACTTCCTGCTCCGGTAGTAATAATTGTGTTTCGGCTAATTCCGGTATTTGCCGTTCTATTTCTTCGGCTACAATTAATTCTGCTGAGGATATTTGTTGCTCAGCTTCTTGCTCTGCTGGCTCTACCTCCATTTTTTCAACCGGTACAACATTTTCTATGGGTTCCGATAAAGGTTTGACCACACTGGCATTAAAAGCATCATTTTCACTTTGTTGTTGATCTAATTGCTCCCACGGTGATGCATTGTCTATTTCATCAACAACAATCTGCGAACTCTGCCATTGCTGATATGCAAACCAAGTACTCGCCAAGACCAGTACAAATAAAATAACCGGCAGCCATGGAAATTTTGAAGCAGATTTAAGTTGGTGCTTACTTAACATTGTCGCTTCGGTCACTTTATATTCGACATTAAAGGCAGATAATAATTCTCTCTCCGGCAAGCCCAGAAATTTCACATAACTTGCAAAATAACCCCGAGCATAAGCCCTACCATGCAATAATTCCCACTGCTCGGTTTCCAGATTAACAATTGTTTCTTTGCTTAACCGTAATTGTGCCGCCGCTTCAGAAATCGTTATCTTTTTAGCTTCGCGAGTTGCTTTCAGCCTTTCACCTACGCCAGGGGACTCACTACCTACTACAATTTCTTCATTATCATCGGTCATCGTTAATACTGTCCGTTTTTAACCTGCAATGCCTGATCAGAATCTGGAAACTTCGCTCTTAGTAATAAACTATAACTAGCCACCGCATCTTGGTCATCTAGTTTGTTTTCTGTTTTGATGCTCATCAGAACAGCTTGAGGACTCCAAGCAGACACCGCCTTATAGCGCTCGATATAAGCTTTAGCTTGTAGATAGTCTTGTTGTTGATAACTCAGCTCCGCCATCTGTAATAGTGACTTGCTTAAGTTCGGGTTCATTTGCAATGCTTTTCGGAAATGTGCTTCTGCACGAACAGGATCAGGAATCCGATTTACACATAAACCGGCATTTTCCAGTGCTTGTGCTGGGCTACTATATAAAGGGTTTTTAAGTGTTTCTAAAAATTGCTGTTCGGCCTCATCATAACGCTCTTGCTGGCACAAAAATACACCGAAATTATTGTGCGCTTCAGAATATTTTGGCGCCCGTTGCACGGATTCTTTAAAATGCTTTTCGGCTTTTTCCACTTCACCCAAACGTTGATATAACAAGGCAATCGTATTATGGGCGCTGGGTAAGTTTGGATCTTGCTTTAATGCTTTTTCTAATTTCTCCAGTGCAATTTCATAATCACCGCGTTGCATATAGTTGAATCCCAAGCGCATATTAATTTCAGCGGCTTTAGGATCAGGAGCAACATGTTCCGTCGGCCGAGTACTACCAGCTTGTTGACAAGCCGTTAATACCAATACCATTAATGCCACTAAAAATGCTTTCATTGTGCTGCTAAAGCCTCCGCCTCTGCTATCCGTTGAGTGCGCCGTGTTTTATCTTGAACTTCGCCGGCTAATTGTCCACAGGCTGCCACAATATCATCTCCACGTGTCTTACGTATAGTCGCTATAAAACCACCTTCCACCAACTGCTTTTTGAATCGCACCATTACCGGCTTTGAAGAACAGCGATAAGTCGTTTTAGGAAAAGGATTAAAAGGAATTAAATTAATTTTAGTCGGCAAGTCTTTTAAGATCCTCATCAAATCTTTAGCATCTTGAACAGAATCATTAATGCCTTCTAACAATACATACTCAATTGTAATATGACGCTTTTGGGGAACGTCGACATAACGCTTGCAAGCAGCCAATAATTCCGCTATTGGATATTTGTCATTTAAAGGGATAATTTCACTGCGTAATTTATCATTTGCTGCATGCAATGATATTGCCAAACTGACATGGCAATCTTCACGCAACTTATCAATCATCGGTACCATGCCGGATGTACTCAATGTTACTCTACGCCATGAAATACCATAAGCTAAATCATCACGCATTAAATTCATCGCAGTAATCACATTATTGTAATTAGCCAATGGCTCACCCATGCCCATCATGACCACATTGGTCACGACACGTTTACCTTTGGGATCTTTACCTAAATACTCATTTGCCAGCCAAAGTTGACCAATAATTTCACTAGCATCAAGGTTGCGATTGAAACCTTGTTGTGCCGTAGAACAAAAAGTACAGGCCAATGCACAACCGACTTGTGATGACACACACAATGTACCGCGGCCATCCTCAGGAATATAAACCGTTTCTATTGAGTTGCCACATGACAAGCGAATAATCCACTTCCGAGTACCATCTTTCGAGATATGCTCCTGCAATACTTCAGGCGACTTAATCTCTGCCTGCTCGGTTAATTTTTGTCGCAAGACTTTGCTCAAATTAGTCATCTCAGCAAAATTCACCACTCTATATTGGTGAATCCATTGTAATAACTGGCGCGCACGGAAAGGTTTCTCACCAATTTCGGCAAAAAAACCTTCCAGACCTTGCTGATCTAGTCCTAATAAATTAGTGCACGCCATATCGTTATTTATACCGCTATTATCGTGTGCGAGCGCACAATTGATCTTCGGTAAAGAAGTAAGAAATTTCACGTGCTGCACTATCTGTCGAGTCAGAACCATGAACAGCATTCTCATCAATGCTTTGCGCAAAATCAGCACGGATAGTGCCCGCATCCGCATCCGCAGGATTCGTTGCACCCATCAAATCACGATTTTTCAAAACCGCACCTTCACCTTCTAATACTTGCACCATAACGGGGCCAGAAGTCATAAAGCTAACCAACGCCCCAAAGAATGGTCGTTCTTTATGCTCAGCATAAAAACCTTCTGCTTGTCCTTGCGTTAAGTGAATCATTCGAGCAGCAACAATTTGTAATCCTGCTTTCTCAAAACGTGTATAAATATCACCAATCACATTTTTAGCTACAGCATCTGGTTTAATAATAGAAATAGTGCGTTCAATCGCCATCGTAAAGCCTCTTTTAAGAAGTTAAGTTAAAATTCTGCTATTTTACCATTTTATTACTAGCCCGTTAGAACTATTAAGATAGAATTGTGAAAGCCAAAATATAATGAATAGGTATTCAACGTAACCATGAATTCAAGCTTTAAACGAATTGGACTCTTTATTCGTAAAGACGATCCTGTGATGGAAAATGCGGTTACTAAAGTAACTGATTTCCTGCAAACCAAAGCATTAAACGTCTTTGTAAATGAACCACTACGATTTTTACCGGATCTTGACGTTATTTCTATTGGCGATTTTCCTAAAAAATGTGATCTTGCTATTGCTATTGGCGGTGACGGCACATTACTGTCTATATCACGTGCACTGGCAGGAACAAACTTACCTTTAGTAGGTATCAATGTCGGTCGTTTAGGCTTTCTTGCCGATGTCACCTTAAGTAAACTAGAACAACAGTTATCACAAATTTTGGCTGGCGAATATCGTGAAGACCCACGTTTTCTATTGCAAACAACGATTATCAAATCAGATCAGCTTACTAGCATAGCAATGAACGATGTGGTTGTTCATTCACATCAAAGCTTGCATATGATTGAATTTGAAACATCGATCAATGGTCGTTTTCTCAATAGCCAACGTGCCGATGGAATCGTTATTGCCACCCCAACCGGTTCAACAGCCTACGCCATGTCCGCTGGCGGACCTATCCTAGATGTTGACCTCGAGGCACTGGTACTGGCATCCGTCTGCCCGCACGCATTAAGTAATCGACCTTTGGTTATTGCAGCTAATAGCGTAATAGACATCACCTTAAGTGAAACCAATACCAACACCGCAATGGTGACCAGTGATGGTCGTCCAGGGAATATTTTAGAACCTGGCGATACCATTCGGATTGAACGTCACCCAAATACCATCAAATTATTACATCTAGAAGATCACGATCACTATTCGATCTTACGCGCTAAACTTGAATGGGGCCGTAAACTCACATGCTGATGAATTTGAGTGTTCGCAATCTGACTATCGCGGATGATCTTGAACTTAGCTTTAGCCAAGGAAGTCGGAGGCCAAGCG
>JAUXFA010000090.1 GCA_030620285.1 Piscirickettsiaceae bacterium | reverse complement strand
GGCAAAGTCCCTGTAAACCAAGATAAAAAACCTTAAAAATGTGATGTGTTTAACACTTTTTAATAGATTATTCTGAGTAGCAATTTTACAACACTTTATATATTGCATTATATAAATGTCATTAAGTGTTGATTTTTATAAATAAAACAGATATTGTCATCGCTAAGTTGGTGAGGGTTAGAGACCATAGCGATTTAAAATTGTGGCAATAATAAGCGAAAAAATGATGGAATATCAGCTAGATATTCCCCAAAAACAACAAATCGATCCTTTAGTGGGCTCAGATGTTGGGGTCTTGTTAGACTCGAAAATAATTATCGCTGGCGCCAAAGAATCTGATGTTGCCTATATGAAAACCATGCTGGAAATCAGTGGATTTACAGATATCTCCAGCGCGAATAGTAGCGAAGATGTCATGTCTTATTTACAAAAAGGTATCAGTAACGATCTTTGTGACATTGACTTGGTGATTCTCGATACAAATCTAGCGGGGATGTCAGCACATGATCTTCGCAAGACCATGGATAATTTTGATGAATGGCGCCGCATCCCTATTATTTCATTGACTCAAGAGTCACAATGGGATCATGCTCAAACATTAACGGATCTTGGCCATGGTGTAACAACATTATTATATAATCCATTGACTGCAGAATCATTCCCACCATCAGTAATGACGGCATTAGCAGTCAAAAAAGAACGTGACCAAACCTATCAACAACAGTTAGAGCTTGAGGAAGAGCTGGCTATGTTGAAAGTAATGGAGGCACGATTACAGTTTTCGGTCGAGCATGATGATTTAACGGGTTTAGCTAACCGCAGAAAATTAGAACAAGCAATCGAATTAAGCATTATCCAAACCCGTAACTTTCATACCCATAGTGCGTTAATTTATATTGATTTGGATCGATTTAAAGTCCTTAATGATGCTGAGGGTCATGTCGTTGGTGACGCTTTATTAGTCCAGATTGCCAATTCATTAAGAGGCTTTTTCTCAAGCAAAGATATTGTCGTTAGAATCGGTTCAGATGAGTTTGCGGTACTAGTCGATAATATGGATAAATATCAGGCCTTAGCGAGAGCAGAAGAACTGCGCGATATACTTGATGGTTATAATTTTGAGCATAAAGGCAATCATTATCATTTATCAGCAAGCATTGGGATTAAGTCAATTTCTGCTGATGAACCAATACTAGTTGGTGATGTACTGACCCATGCTAATCAAGCTTGTTATACCGCTAAGAAACGTGGTCGTAATCGTGTTCATTTGTATAATCCTAGCGATCGTGAAATGGATTCATTACGCCATAATGTGCAATGGGCACCTCGGATTAGAGCTGCTCTTCAACAAGAAAATTTTCTGTTAGAGTTTCAGCCGATATATTCCGTTGAAACCAATGAAGTCAGCCACTATGAATGCTTAATTAGGATGAGAGGCGAGGATAATACCATCTATTATCCGAATGATTTTATTCCGGTTGCAGAAACAATGGGTTTAGCCCAACAGATTGATTTATGGGTCGTAAATCATGTTTTTGATTTAATGCGTTCATTGCCCGACCATTTATCTTTTAATATTAATTTGTCTGGCAATATCTTCTTAGATAAGAAACTATACCCCTTGGTACAGAAAAAATTGGCTCAAACAGGTGTTGATCCGGGTCGGATTGTATTTGAGATTACGGAAACGGCGGCCATTTCTAATGTGAATGATACCAAGGATATGGTGAATAGATTGCGTTCTTTAGGTTGTCGATTTGCATTAGATGACTTTGGATCGGGTTTTAATTCTTACCATTATTTAAAGAATTTCCCCGTCGAGATTTTGAAAATTGATGGTGCATTCATCACTGACTTGGAAAGCGATCCGATTGACCAAGTACTGGTGAAATCAATGATTGATATTGCTCATAGTTTAGGCAAGAAAACAGTGGCGGAATATGTTGAGCATCAAAGCACGATGGACTTGCTTAAAAGTTACGGCATAGACTATATTCAAGGCTATTTAGTCGGTAAGCCCCAAGTATCATTACTGGGCGGGGATTAATGAAGTTCCGGATTGCCTGAAGATTGCTTGCTGCCATGAATGCGATCAATTAAATGTGCTTCCTCATCACTCAGATTGCAGTTATCAATTAATTGATTAATGGCGACACCTTTTTTAGCTAATCGAATAGCGTGATCATAACTAGGTTGAGGCGACAGCCCTATAGACATGGTATTTTGATGTTCTTTAAGCTGAGACAATGCTTGCTCAAATTGAACAATACGATCATCTGATCCAACAGCACCAGCAGATAAGATTGATAATTGATTTTCTAAATCAGCTATCTTTTCCGTTTGTCGTTCACCGAGTTTATAAAAACGATAGCCTGCGCTAGCAATAATTAATATCAGTAATGAGCCAGCAGCAACTGCGATAATTAATGTTGTCATGATGGTGCTCCTTTTATTTTCTTTAATTGGATTAGTTCAAACATATTCATCAAACAACCCATTTTGTTGTTGTGTTTTATCTTCATTTTCTGATTGTTCTGGATCTGTTTCAGCTTGTTTCTTTTTAGGCGTTTGGCGTCGTTTTTCATCTTCTGGCACAGTGACAGGCAAGGGTGACTTAATCGGCAGAGTAGGGTTAATTTCTTCGGCCATGACGCATTGTTAAAAACTAGAGAAGTCAGAAACTTCTTCTTCGGTTAAGAACTTATCAACGTCTACTAAAATCAATAACTTATCATCACGGCTATTCACACCTTGAATAAAGCGTGAACTGTCATCATTATTCACACTTGGCGCAGTATCAATTTCAGATTGATGTAAATAGACAACCTCAGCAACACTATCGACTAACATTCCCAGTACATTACCATTGACTTCGACCACAATAATTCGTGATGATTCATCTGGCTCTTCTGACATTAAACCAAAGCGCCGACGGGTATCAATAACTGTCACGACATTACCACGGAGATTGATGATGCCTAGCACATAATCGGGTGCTCCCGGCACCGGTGCAATTTCAGTTATACGAAGTACTTCTTGTACTTGCATAACATTCATCCCATACACTTCATTTTCAAGATAAAAAGTTACCCATTGTAATATGGGATCGTCATCTATCGTATCTTGTTGGCTCATTTTTCTATGTCCTTAGCATCACTATCTACTAATGCCGTGCAAAATAGTTTCAGGTCAAAATGCTGACGCATAATAATACAAAAATAATATGCATGGTTTGTGCCAGCGCTATGGTGTCACGCTGGAAGGCTTCTGGGTGGGTGCTTTCGCGGGTGATTTTTTGGGGACTGTAGAGGTTGTCGGAACTGCATCATCAAAAACTTCTAAAGAACGTCTACTTTCCTTGCTACCAAGAACAACCAGCACCACCCGACGATTTTTTTGGCGACCACTTTCGGTGCTATTACTCGCAACGGGCTGAAATTCACCATAGCCAATAGCAGACATACGCTCAGGTTTCACGCCATAACGATCGAGTAGGTGCACAACACTTGCTGCACGTGCTGCGGATAGCTCCCAGTTGGAAGGAAATTTTGGTGTATTAATGGGGTTATTATCGGTAAAACCTTCAACTTGAACTGGATTTGCAGAAGTATTAAGAATAGTGGCTACCTTGCCAATAACAGGAATGGCACTTCGCCCTAATCGTGAATCACCACTATCAAAAAGCACTTTTGATTTGATTTCTAGTTCTAACCAATCATCCCCTTTTTTAATAATCACATCTTCATCTTCAATAAGATCTGCTAGTGCTTCATCCAATTGCCGAGAGATATTATCTATTGTTTGAATGGTTTCTTCAGGTATAGGTGGTGTTATAGGTAGAGCCGTTGGTGGTAGCTCTAATACATTTTGAGTGGGTTCTACTGCGCCAGGATCAGGTGACCGTTCGCCTTGGCCTCTACTCAATTTTCCTACTTGAATGGGATCAAGACTACGGGGATCATCTGTAAATACGGCTTCCAAGGTATCTGAGAGTACGCGATATTTTCCTTCATTCACCGAGGAAATGGAGTACATCACAACAAAAAATGCAAACAGTAAAGTAATGAAATCAGCATAAGATACTAACCATCGTTCATGGTTAACATGTTCTTCGACTTTTTTTCTACGTGGCATAAAGTAATGACTAACTTAGATAAGCCTGTAGGCGGCTTTCGATATTGCGAGGATTATCGCCCTCGGCGACGCTTATTAAGCCTTCAATTAACATCATTTGCACTCGAGTACGTTGCGCTACTACCGCCTTAAGTTTATTGCCAACAGGTAAAAACAATAGATTAGCAAGTGCAACACCATAGATGGTTGCAACAAAAGCAACAGCGATCCCAGCACCTAGTGATGATGGATCAGCTAGATTTCCCATCACATGTATTAAACCCATTACGGCACCAATAATGCCAATGGTTGGTGAATAGCCCCCCATGGCTTCATATACTTTTGCTGACTCTATATCGTGGTGTTCCTGCAGGTCGAGATCGGTTTCCATGATTTCACGGATAAGTTCAGGCTCTGCACCATCAGCAATGAGTTGCAGACCTTTTTGAGTGAATAAGTCTTTTTCATCTAAAGCGATAGACTCCAGTCGAATCAAACCTTCTTTGCGGGCAATACCATTCCATTCTAAGATTTTATCTAATGTCGCTTCGGGTGATGTTTTTGGAGGGAAAAAGACCCAGCCCAACATTTTTAGGGAGCGTAAAAAAGTATTGAGGGGTGTTTGAAGCATAACAGCACCAAGTGTGCCGCCGATAACGATCAAGAAGGCCACACCATTTAAGATGCTACCAAGGTGGCCACCTTCGAGATGTTGTCCACCCAAAATGGCCCCAAAACCAACTAGTAGACCGACAATACTTAGAATATCCATGCTTTATTTTATTTCCGCTAACTGTTGGCCAATATCAGTTAGGTTAAGAATTCTATCCGCTAACTGGGCTTCGGCAATTGCCATAGGCATGCCGTAAATAGTACTACTTTGCTCATCCTGAGACCAGACTATAGTACCTAATGGTTTTAATGTTTGGCAGCCTTTTTTGCCGTCACTCCCCATGCCAGTCAAGATAATGGCTAATGTTTCATCGGGACAGATCTGAGCAATCGAGTTCAAGGTGACATCAATACAAGGGCGATAGGTCTGATCGGGCATGCTATCTTGAATGCTTATATAAGGACGATTTTTATGACCGACGATAAGCATTTGTTGCCCACCTGGAGCGAGGTATGCAGTACCGGCTACTAATGAATCACCATCAGAGGCGTGCTTAACATTGATTGAGCACTGTTTATTCAAGCGTTCAGCAAAGGAGGGCGTAAATGTTGCGGGCATATGCTGAATGATGAGAATAGGGTGGGGGAAACTAGCAGGTAATTGGGATAATATTTGTTGCAGAGCGACTGGACCGCCAGTAGATGTACCAATGGCAACTAAGCTAATGGTATTTGTCTTTTTAGCCTCTACCTCCGAGCGGGTGTGATTTGACAGGTTTTCGGAGGTATGACCAGCTTGTGTTTGAGTATTGTTGGCGAGCTGTCGAAGTCGCTGACAAAGTTGTTTTTGGGCAGAATTTTTGTCAGAAGAAATATCCTCAAACCGTTTTGGCATATAATCAACAGCCCCGGCCTCTAAAGCATCAAGTGTAATTTTAGCCTCTGCGGTTGACCAAGCTGATAGCATTAGAATAGGGGTAGGTTGTTGTGCCATGATATGACGAGTAGCAGTAATACCATTCATTTCTGGCATTTCAATGTCCATCGTAATG
>JAUXFA010000249.1 GCA_030620285.1 Piscirickettsiaceae bacterium | reverse complement strand
TCTAAAACTTCTAGTGCACCGCTACGTGGTGGATCAAGTAAGATTTTATTAAAACCCACTTTTGCCCAAGGATAATCTTTTAATTGTGTTTTTGTTAAATCTGCCTGCTCAAAAACGGCATTATTTAAGTTGTTTTTAATCGCATTATTACGCGCGTGATGAACTAGTGCTTCATCACCTTCCACCCCAACCACTTCGCTTACACGTGTTGCTAATGGCAGCGTAAAGTTTCCTAAACCACAGAATAAGTCCAAAATACGATCGTCTGCTGAAACATCTAATAGTTCTATCGCATATTGGATCATTTTCTGGTTAATGGATGCATTAACTTGGGTGAAATCACTGGGCTCAAAATCCAGTTGTAAGCCTTCTTCAGGTGCATAACTTAATTGTGGGTTTTCAGGCCAGATGGCGGTGACGGTATCTGGGCCACCTGATTGTAAATAAATCCATAAGTCATTTTCTTGGCCATAAGCAATTAATATTTGTTGATCTTGCTCAGATAAGGGATCGAGATTTCTAAAGACTAATGCAACATGGTCATCATCCATTGCCACTTCGATTTGAGCAATGCGATTGTAGGCTTCTAATTGGGCAATAATTTCACCTAATTCTGCTAAACGTGCGCCGACTCGTTGGTCTAATACTTCACAACGATCTAGCAAGGCTAAATAAGGTGTGCCTTTTTCTCTAAAACCAACCAATACCCGTTCTTTTTTAGGCACATGTTTAACGCCTAAGCGTGCTTTACGACGATAAGCAAATAAGGGGCCCGTTAGTGGCGCTAACCAAGATTGAGGCGTTAAATTACCAAAGTGGGTTAAATGTTCTTCTAAAGTTTTTTGTTTCAGCGCTAACTGCGCTTCAGGAGCCATATGCATCAAACTACAGCCACCACAGAGACCAAAGTGCTGACATTTTGCTTCAACGCGGTCAGGGCTGGCTGAAGCAATGACTTCAATCGTTTTACCTTCATCGTATTTACTATTTTTTTTAGTATAGAGAAACTGAACCGTTTCTCCAGCAAGCGCACCATCAATAAAAATTGTTTTACCATCAATTCGAGCAATACCACGCCCTTCATGTGATAGGGATTCTATCTGTGTTTGCACTGGTTCTTGTGGTAATTTCCGTCTACGGTGTCGTCTTGCCATTTATTAATCTCTAAAGTCTAAAATAAAAAAATCCAGCGATGTATCAACACCACTGGATCCTTTGATGTGATTATTATAGCTTATTTCGTTTTCCAACTACCTTCACTTTGATACCACCAACCTGTTGAGGCCTTTTTCACCCAGCGGCGTGCAAAAGTAGATTGAATATCAGCTTTCCACTCGGGATGCCCATTTGCCCGAGCAATTTCCGCATATAAGGCATTACGATCTTTATTTTCATCCGCCACTAAACCTTTCACTTTATTTCTGTCTTTTAAAGCAATTGCTTTAGCATCACGCACTGTAATAAGACCTTGATCTGTCAAACCAATAGCACCACTTTTATAATAGGGTTTTAAACTAGTATGGCGTTTTTTCATATTGGCCTGAATTTTATTAATAGCCGGTGAATTGATATTAAGATTAACTTCCGCTGCTTCAACAGGATCGATTATCCAATTCAATACTGTTAAGACAACATTATATTTAGGCTGATTGAGTAAACTCTGCTGATCCTCTGGTGCAGAAGGTTCCGGTGCTGCTTCAGTGCCCCATACATCTTCAATAATTCGATCTGCAGCTTTCTCAGCAGCAGCAGCGGGGAAATAAATATTGATGGTGACACATGACACCAACATCAGTCCTGCTGTACTACCTGTTAACCATTTTAAAAACGTCATAAATTCTCCTTTCCCTACATTATTGCACTATTGGCCCCGAACTTTGACTCACTGTTTTTAAGCGGGCAATCAAGTCCGGCCAATCTACCCGTCGAGTATAGCCCACTACATTAATCCGCGGGGGCAAACCACCACCTTTGACAATGTAATAACCCTGCTCAGCCTCATCAACACCTGACATCTCACACACTTCATTACGTAAGATGCAACTTAGACCTAGTTTTTGATAAGAAAAATCCTCAAAGAAGCGCAAAAAACTACGCTGCAATAATCCACTCGCCCCGCCGCCAATTTGAGATAAGTTATCGACTGCTTTTTGACTGATTCGACGATGACTTTTATCACCCTCAGGAGTTGCAAATTTAGCGTTAAATTGTACTGGTTGCCAATTTGATAATCGTAAATTATTTACTTCACCATCTAATTTACCGGTGATTTTGCCAAAATCAAATGTTCGTGTAAGTGTTTCTAAATTTAGTCCTTTCAGGTCAATATTGGCATAAAGTTGCGGCAATGAACCAAAGGGCTTATCCAATTTTAGATCGCGGATAACCGTGGTACCTTCAAATAAATTGACCGATAACTCTCCATCCACTTGAATATATTGATCTGCATAACTCACTCGTGGAATCACACCTGATATTTTGCCATGCAATAAAGGCCATCCCAAACTTGCACTCAAACTTTCCATCGAAATAGGAGTCAGTAATCCAGCAAATGTCCATTTCGAATGTTCGTCACCAAGTCGTTGGAGGCTAAATTCATTGACCTGTAACTCACCATCTAAAATCGGTAAACTCATCGCTTCTGTTAATATTAAAGAAGAAGATTTTGCCTGGGCTTTTATTCGTGAAGAACCTAAGGGTATCGCATATAAATAGCCACTTTCCCACTGTATAGCTGACATTACAGGCTGGTCATGATTTGTCCAAGCCATCGTTCCAGACAGCTCATTTAAACCAAATCGGCTGGCATTATCATCAACAAATATCTTGTCTAAATTAATTGCTAATTGATAATCCTCTGCCTGTTGTTGGTATTTCATGCTGAACTTACCCGCAAGTTCGATATTATCTGCGGCTGTACCGACGGCAAATGGTTGTAACCATATTTCATATAAGCTGGCTATATCTGTTTTTGCTAGCTCAATATTCAGTTGTTCTATCTGATCGAGAGTTCCTTTAAAACTGCCTTGGGCCTGCAATACATTATGATGTTCAAGTTTGGCACTGCTGACTTCAACATTACTAGTATCTTGTTGCC
>JAUXFA010000024.1 GCA_030620285.1 Piscirickettsiaceae bacterium | reverse complement strand
TAGGACAATATTCTCAATCAAGAATGACTGGAACAGGGGCCTGTGTTTTTGCAGAGTTTGAAACTCAATTGCAAGCGCATAAGATAGTGGGGGCTTTGCCAGAAACATGGCGAGGATTTGTGGCAAAGGGTAGCAATCAATCGCCACTCACCACACTATAAAGAAAGAAGCCATTATATGGCTGCAAGATGTTAAAATAAGTTATCTGTTGGGGTATCGCCAAGCGGTAAGGCACAAGGTTTTGATCCTTGCATTCCCAGGTTCGAATCCTGGTACCCCAGCCATTTTTTTGTTTTTTTTGACTAGTATCTTGGCGGCTATACCGTGAGTAAAAGTAGATTTTTTGATGTAGACAAACGTACCATCGATAATGACATGATGGTCTTTACGGGTAATGCTAACCGTGCGTTGTCAAAAAGCATTGTTAAATTCCTTAATGTCCGACTTGGCAAGGCAACCGTCGAAGCGTTTAGCGATGGCGAGATCATGGTTGAAATTTTAGACAATGTACGTGGTAAAGACGTATTCATTGTGCAACCAACGAGTGCGCCTGCCAATCGTAATTTAATGGAGTTGATGGTAATGACGGATGCACTTCGTCGTGCATCGGCTAAGCGAATAACCTTAGTCATTCCTTATTTTGGTTACTCTCGACAGGATCGTCGTCCACGTTCTGCTCGTGTTGCTATCACTGCCAAAGTAGTCGCAAATATGTTGACGGGTGTCGGTGCTGATCGGGTATTGACAGTTGACTTGCATGCCGATCAAATTCAGGGTTTTTTTGATTGCCCGGTTGATAATGTTTATGCCTCACCGGTTTTGTTGGGTGATATTTGGAAACATAAATATCAAGACTTGATTGTTGTATCACCAGATATTGGTGGTGTGGTTCGTGCCCGTGCTTTAGCTAAGTTATTAGATGTTGATTTAGCTATTGTTGATAAACGTCGGCCACAGCCAAATGTCGCCAAGGTAATGAATATTATTGGTGATGTGGAAGGTCGGGTTTGCGTGCTGATTGATGATATGGTCGATACGGCGGGAACCTTATGTGCAGCCGCAGCCGCATTGAAAGAAAAAGGCGCAGAACGTGTTGTTGCATACTGTACGCATCCTGTGTTATCAGGGAAGGCAATCGAGAATCTTGAAAACTCTGTATTGGATGAGTTGGTGGTCACTAATACCATTCCATTACGGGAAGATGCTTTGGCATGTAGTAAAATTCGCCCATTAAGCATTGCTGAAATGCTAGCTGAGGCGATGTATAGAATTAGTAATGAGGAGTCAGTTAGTTCCTTGTATATGGATTAACTAAGTTAAAATATTGTTTTAACTGGTTGTTTAGATTATCTGGCTTATTAAGATGATCCTTTATGTCACCTCTGGTCGCGGGGATGACAAAGCGCCGCCAAGTAGGCGGCATTTTTAATGGATAAAACAGTGTTTTATTCATTTTGTTTTTGGAGAAAAAGATGAAAAATTTATTTGAAGTTCAAGCTGAACTACGTACTGACGAGGGGAAAGGTGCGAGCCGCCGCCTACGTCATGCGGGAAAAGTACCAGCAATTATGTACGGTGGTAGTGATGCTCCTGTTTCTGTGGCATTAGATCACAATATGTTTCTTCGTCACCTTGCAGAAGACGCATTTTATGCACATATTTTGACGCTAGTTGTTGATGGTAAGAAAAATAAAGTGGTATTGAAAGACTTGCAGCGTCATCCAGCTAGTGATGTCAAAATCATGCATGCTGATTTCTTGCGTATTGATGCGAAACAAGCCATGACAATGGTTGTACAATTACACTTTATGGGCGGTGATGACGCTCCTGGTGTTAAAGAAGGTGGTGCAGTATCTCACTTGATGTCAGATGTTGAAATCTCTTGTTTACCAAAAGATTTACCTGAATACATCGAAGTTGATATTTCTACATTAGAATTAGACAACAGTATTCATTTGACCGAGCTTGTGCTGCCAAAAGGCGTTACTTTAACGGCACTTTCTCATGGCCAAAAAGAAGAGTTAGAAGAAGGCGAACGTTCTTCTTACGACCAAGCAGTTGTGAACATCCACACACCACGTGTTGTTGTTGAAGTTGAAGAAGATGATGTCGTTGAAGATGCAGATGCAGGCGACGCTGAAGCTGGAGATGA
Source organism: Piscirickettsiaceae bacterium (assembly GCA_030620285.1). Classification (GTDB taxonomy): domain Bacteria; phylum Pseudomonadota; class Gammaproteobacteria; order Nitrosococcales; family Methylophagaceae. The sequence continues at coordinate 7,525 of JAUXFA010000024.1, read as the reverse complement.
AGAAGCGACTGAAGACTAAAGTCGTTTCATTGAGGGGTTGATATGGCTAACTGGTTAATCACCGGATTGGGCAATCCAGGTCCTCAGTATGAACACACTCGACATAATGTCGGGTTTTGGTGGCTGGACCAGCTGGCTAATGAATTAGGATCAACATTTTCGGTTGAGAATAAATTTCATGGTCAGGTGGTTCAGTGCCAATTTTCTGGGCACAAACTATTTCTGCTTAAACCCTTGGTGTTTATGAATCGTAGTGGCCAGTCAGTAGCTGCTTTAGCCAATTTTTATAAAATTCCACCCAGTAATATCCTTATCATTCATGATGAGCTTGATCTATCAGCAGGTGTGGCACGATTAAAACGTGGTGGTGGTCATGGTGGGCATAATGGTTTGCGAGATATTATTGCCTGCACAGCAAGCAAAGATTTTTTACGCTGTCGCTTAGGCATTGCTCATCCTAGAGATAGCCGGCAAGTATCAGACTATGTGCTGAGTAAACCATCACAAGCCGATCGAGAATTAATTCGATCAGCAATAGATAATTCATTAAAAGTATTGCCAGATATCGTATCGGGTGATTTGGAAAAGGCCATGCATTGGCTACATTCACAGTAGGAATAACTCATGGGATTTAAATGCGGGATTGTGGGCTTACCCAATGTAGGCAAGTCAACTTTATTTAATGCGTTGACTAAAGCGGGTATTGAAGCCCAAAACTATCCATTTTGTACCATTGAACCTAATGTAGGCATTGTGCCTGTACCTGATTCTCGAATGGATGCTCTGGCTGAGATTGTGAGCCCTGAACGGGTATTGCCAACCACGATGGAGTTTGTTGATATTGCAGGTTTAGTGGCAGGCGCATCAAAGGGTGAAGGCCTAGGTAATAAATTTCTAGCGAATATAAGAGAAACGGATGCCATTGCTCATGTTGTGCGCTGTTTTGAAGATGATAATGTTATCCATGTCGCCAATAAAATTTCACCACTTGATGATGTAGAAGTCATTAATACTGAATTAGCATTAGCGGATTTAGACAGTGTTGAAAAAGCGATCACAAAAACCACACGCGATGCCAAAGGTGGCGATAAAGTCGCTAAAGCACGGTTAGCGCTTCTTATTCAAATGAATGAAGTGCTTAATGAGGGGCAACCTGTTCGTGCAATGGGGTTGGATGAGGAACAATTAGCATTGCTGACAGAGTTACATCTGCTCACGATTAAGCCGACCATGTATATTGCGAATGTATCTGAGGATGGTTTTGAAAACAATCCATTACTTGATGTTTTAACAGAATTGGCCGAAGCAGAAGGTGCGGCGATTGTCAGTATTTGTGCATCCATTGAATCGGAAATTGCTGAATTAGAAGATGAAGAAAAATTAGAATTTTTAGCGGAATTAGGCCAAGATGAACCGGGCTTAGATCGTGTTATTCGCAGCGGATATGCTTTGCTTGGATTACAAACGTACTTCACTGCGGGGGTCAAAGAAGTACGGGCATGGACTGTCCGAATTGGTGCTACTGCGCCAGAAGGTGCTGGTGTTATTCATACTGACTTCCAAAAAGGCTTTATCAGAGCCGAAGTAGTGAGTTATGACGACTTTGTGCAATACCAAGGTGAGCAAAGAGCGAAAGATGCCGGAAAATGGCGTTTAGAAGGCAAGGATTACATCATCGCAGATGGAGATGTTATGCATTTTCGTTTTAATGTGTAGAAATCTGTAATTCATTAAAATCTTGCCCATAATTTAGGGAAAACCAAATGAACATAACTGTACGGTTCAGCATGATAGCTATCATTACCGTATTAAATGCTACTCCAGCCATTGCTTCGCTTCAGCAGTGTATTCAAGAACAAATAATCACTGCTGAAGATTCAATGACTGTTGGCGAATTACGGGCATTGTGTCAGCAAAGACTCGCACAGCAAGAAATAGAGACTACAGATAATGAGCTTGTCCCTACGGCAATAGAAACCGCTATTAGTCAACGGATACAGTTTGAGAAAGAAGCCGAACAAAACCCCTTTGCATTACAAGCCCATAAGTCAAATTATATTATTCTGAGCAATAATTTGGCATCCGCAAATGAACAACCTTTTGATGACGCTTTTCCAAATGAAGATCTTCATTTTCAACCGTGGGAAACAAAATTTCAAATCAGTTTGAAAATACCCATTGTACGGGGGCTATTTAATAAGGCCGATCTTTTTGTTGCTTATACCAATCGATCATTTTGGCAGCAATTTAATAAAGTCGGCTCCTCGCCATTTCGGGATTCAAATCATGAACCAGAAGCATGGTTATCTTTTCGGAATGATAGTGAATTCTTAGGTTTTAGAAATAGCGTTATTCGCACGGGAATTGTCCATCAGTCTAATGGCCAGTCTGGTGGATTATCTCGCAGTTGGAATCGGGTTTATGCGGACTTTATTTTCGAGCAAGATAATTGGTACCTATCCTTTAAACCTTGGTGGCGGATCTCAGAGCATGGTGATGAAGACGATAACCCTGATATTGAAGACTATTTAGGTTATTTTGAGCTAAGTGGACTGTATAAAAAAGGCAAACATAGTTTTGACTTTTTAGTGAGAAATAATCTGAATTTTGGCGATAACCATGGCGCGCTACAAGTGGGTTGGAGTTTTCCTTTATCTAAAAGTGTTAGAGGTTATGTGCAGTGGTTTAACGGTTATGGAGAGAGCCTGATTGATTATGATGCCCGCAGCAATAGTCTCGGCTTTGGTATACAACTGGCAGACTGGCTGTAAATATTCGATAAATCCTTGATATTTAGGTAGTAGCACCGTAAAATGCTGCGCTTCACATGGCTATGTAGCTCAGTTGGTTAGAGCACATCACTCATAATGATGGGGTCGGTGGTTCGAATCCACCCATAGCCACCACATCTCCCTTCCCTAATATATTCACATGCATTTCTTTTAGAAATTTAATGAAGTAGCATGATGAATAAATGATCAGTATTTACTATCAATATGTTTTTAAAATTTAAGATTCTATATGGCCAATAAAAAAGCCCTAGCACTTAAAAAATGCTGGGGCTTTTGAATTTTGTGGTGGCTCGACCTGGAATCGAACCAGGGACACAGGGATTTTCAATCCCTTGCTCTACCGACTGAGCTATCGAGCCATCAAGGTCGCGTATTAAACCTGTTGGAGCAGTTGGTGTCAAGTTAAAAGGCGATTTTATTTGTGCTTTACCTTGTTCAAGCTGCGTTGACATGGTGTAATGTCGAGCTTGTTTGAATTTGCATTTAATGGATATGTAATGAAGTTACGCAGTAGATTTAATTTTTGGGTTGCTACCCTTATTATAATTGCGACAATCATGATTGTTGTGCCCGCAGCATCAACAACATCAGTAGTTAAAATCATTGAACAGTGGGTCGATGATTATACCGAGGCAGTAGAAGATGCCCAAGCTGATGACGACGATGACGATCATGACGACGATCTTGAGATTGGCAAATTAATGGTTCGAGTCAATGATGATATCGGTGATTACGCTGGAGTGGAAACACTAAGATTGGTTGAAACGGATTTTTCCCCTGAAGCAAAAGCGTTAGTGAAGGTAGTTGATGTTCGACCGATGCTGGCATTACGGGCACGTCATCATCAAGCTTTAGCGGCATTAAATAGAGCGAAAGTATCTGAACAAGCAAATGCTAAAGAGCTCACTAGATTAAAATCACTTTCGAAAGGTGCTGGCAGTGTGGCAACCAAGAATGTGAATTATGCAGAAGCAGCATGGCGAGAGTCGAAAGCGGAATTACAGGGTTTGAATGTAGATTTACAAGTTGTTGGTGATGAGACTCTGCAAACATGGGGAAAAGAGATCGCTGGTTGGATTCTTAGCAAGGATTCTAAACAATGGAAAAAATTGTTAACACATGAAGAGTTTTTGCTATTGGTGACCTTGCCCGTTGGTTTGTCATTGGATTCAGATGTGAGTTTTATTCGGATTTCTCGTAATGGCTTACGAGAAGAGGCTCGTAAGGCTTATTTTGTTGCGCCAGCATTAGTCACAGAGCAACATATTCAAGGAGAAACGTATTTTTTTAAAACGGCCAGCGGCAAGTTAAGAACTGGTATGCAAGTCGTTGCGTGGGTACCGAAAGGTAATGAGCTGTTGAAGGGAGTATTTATACCTGATGAAGCGATAGTATGGTCTGTTGGCCAACCTTGGGTATATGTGCAGGTAGAAGAAGATCTTTATCAGCGACGTTCAGTGCAAGCTGGATTACCCATTACCGGAGGCTTACTAATAGAGCAAGAGCTTAACGTGGGTGAAATCTTAGTGATAACAGGTGCTCAAATGTTGTTGTCAGAAGAATTTAGATGGCAGATCCTCGATGAAGATGATGACTAATGCTAGCTAAGGTTGTTGCTTTTTCGGTTCGGTTTCGTGGGGTGGTGGTTGCCCTAGCGATTTTGTTATTAGCTTATGGGATTTATGCCTTATCCAATGCAAGCCTAGATATCTTCCCTGAGTTTGCTCCTAAACAAGTCATTATTCAGACCGAAGCTCAGGGCTTGACGGCAGAGCAAGTTGAAGTATTAGTGACACAGCCATTGGAAAATGCACTGGGCGGTTTGGTGGGCACTGAGTCAATTCGTTCACAGTCAATCCCAAGCCTATCAGTGGTGATTTTAACGTTTTACGATAGTACCGATATCTACTTAGACCGACAGCTAGTTTCTGAGCGTTTATTGGGCCTTATGGATGCTTTACCTGAAAACATAGGCCCGCCATTAATGGTACCACTTGAGTCTTCCTCGGGCACCATTATGACCATTGGTTTGAGTTCTGATCAACATGATTTGATGGCGTTACGTGCATTAGTGGACTGGACACTGTCACCCCGATTATTAAGTGTGGAAGGTGTTGCAGATATTAATGTATTTGGTGGCGATGAAAAGCAACTACAAATCCAAATTGAGACTGATAAATTAATACGTTACGGCATTTCGATTGAAGAAGTAGCGGAAGCAGCAAGGCAGGCGACAGGAATCGTGGCGAGTGGCTTTATCGAAAATAGCAACCAACGAATGATGTTGCGATTAAGTGGGCAGCCAATGACGGCGGCTGAGCTGGCAAAAGTGGTATTACGTAAAACAGATAATGCCATTTTGTTATTGGGCGATGTGGCGACCATTGCTGCGGCTCCAGCCCCGGCCATTGGTGGTGCTGCTATCGCGGGCAAGCCGGGCGTGGTATTGATGGTAATTGGTCAATATAAAGCCAATACACTCGCGGTAACACATGGTATTGAAGCGGCCTTATCTGAATTTAAAGATGGCTTTGAAGCCGATGGGGTCACCTTACACGATAATCTTTTCCGTCCTGCAAATTATATCGAATCATCGATCAGCAATATCCGCGAACATCTGATGGTGGGTGGTGGTCTGGTAATGTTGGTATTGGTCCTATTTTTATTTAATATTCGTACGGCATTGATATCCATGACCGCGATCCCATTATCGCTATTTGCAGCATTGATTGTATTGTTAGAAATGGGCGTCAATATCAATATCATGGTACTGGGTGGTTTAGCGATTGCACTGGGTGAAGTGATTGATGATGCGATCATTGATACGGAAAATATTTTTAGACGCTTGCGAGAGAATTCTAATTTACTCGAGCCTAAATCGACAATGGACGTGGTATTTAATGCGTCAATGGAAGTGCGAAGTTCAGTCGTTTATGCCAGCTTTATTGTGATGTTGGTATTTATTCCATTGCTGACACTGAGTGGCGTTGCTGGGCGTATGTTTGAACCTTTGGGTATTGCCTATATTTTAGCTATCTTTGCCTCGTTGGGGGTTGCGCTAACCGTCACGCCTGCGTTGTGTCATATTTTGCTAACACGCGGTACATTGAGTGACAAAGAACCGCCGCTAGTACGATTTCTTAATCCAATTTATGGTTGGATATTAGGATTAGTCAGTCGTTTTCCTAAAGTTGTTTTTAGTAGTGTTGTGGTTTTTTGTTTAGCGGGCTTAGCCATTTTGCCGCTATTAGGCGGGAGTTTTTTACCCGAACTGCGAGAAGGCCATTATATTATTCATACTGCCAGCGTGCCGGGCACCTCAATCGAGGAATCATTGCGTATTGGTGGTCAGATTGAAAAAAGGGTGGCAGAAATACCCGGAGTTCGTTCGACTTCACAATGGGCTGGTCGAGCAGAACGTGGCGCCGATACATTTGGTACTCATTATAGTGAATATGAGATTGATCTGGACCCAATGGAAGGGCCGGAACAACAAGCTATTTTGGATGAGATTCGACGAGTATTACTCGCTTTCCCAGGAATAAATTCGGAAGTTAATACCTTTTTAACGGAACGAATTGACGAGACAATTTCAGGCTATACATCGCCAGTGGTGGTGAATGTCTATGGCAAGAACTTAGCAGCACTTGATCAAAAAGCGCAACAAATTGCAGCGGTGATACAAAATATTTCTGGTGCAACAGATGTGCAATTACGAGCACCACCGGGTGAGCCACAGTTAGAAGTTCGATTATTGTTAGATAAATTGGCGTATTGGGGCTTAAAACCTGTTGATGTGATGCGCACTGTTCAAACGGGTTTTGAAGGTGCTGTCGTTGGACAGGTTCATGAGGGGAATCGGGTGTTTGATGTGGTTGTGGTGTTGCCGGTAGAGCAACGAAAACAACCTGAGGATGTACGTAATTTGCCCATTAAAACGCCTTCAGGAACGATGTTGCGTCTGCAAGATATTGCCAACGTGCAGCAGGTGTCTGGGCGTTATATGATTTTGCATGCCGGTGCGCAACGTTTGCAAACGGTAACGTGCAATGTGGCAGGACGTGATTTGACTTCATTTTTTGCTGAGCTAAAACAACGGGTACACGATGAAGTTGATTTTTCAGCAGATATTTATCCGGAATTTACCGGTGCTGCGGTAGCGCAGGCACAATCACGGGAGGATTTAATTGTTCATTCAAGCTTAGCAGGTGTGGCAGTGTTATTACTGCTTTATATTGCTTTGCAGAGTTTACGGAATATGTCATTGGTATTGATTAATTTACCATTCTCACTTGTTGGTGGCGTGATTGCCGTATTGTTTACCAATGGTGTGTTGTCGATTGGTTCTCTCGTTGGCTTTGTGACTTTATTTGGTATTACACTTCGAAACTCGATTATGTTGGTATCACATTTCCATTATTTGGTAGTGGAAGAAGGCTTACCGTGGAATACGGAAACAGCGATTCGAGGTGCTCAAGAACGTTTACCATCTATATTAATTACGGCATTGGTGACGGCATTAGCGATGTTGCCGATTGCACTCAATTCCGATAGCCCTGGACGTGAGATCATGGGGCCAATGGCGAGTATTATTATTGGTGGATTGATTTCTTCAACGATACTTAATTTGCTGGTGCTACCGAGTATTATGTTGCGATTTGGTCGATTTATAAAAACTTAGGCTAGAGCGTTAATCTTTATTGGCAACAATAAATGCAAAGTCGGATCGTAGC
>JAUXFA010000264.1 GCA_030620285.1 Piscirickettsiaceae bacterium | reverse complement strand
GTGTATAGTATTCCGCTTTGTTGGGATATTTAACCATTATAAATATGTCATAAGCAATACTATTTTAGATGGCATTTATTGATTGTTTTAGGAGAGAAAATGAAAAACTTTTTTGGGGTAGCGATAGTACTTCTTTTTGGTCTGGTGGCTTGTGATAATTCTAGTCAAGAAACAGCAGTTATCGAGGATGTGGCTGTTGATGCTGCTGTGAATATGGATGCAGAGACTTCGGTGGATGCCTCACTTATCACCCCTGCCGATATTCCACAAGAAGCGCAGGTAGCACTGTATCGGACTATCTTTGTTTATAATCAGTGCATGATGACAGGCCGATTAAATGCGAACCAGCAAGGTCAACACGTGCAACAAGCCGCTAATGAGATTATGAATTTGTGTGAAGCACATATCGAGAGTGTAGAGCTACTACTCACTGAAAATAAAGTCACTGAAGGCTTAGTGGTTGGAATGACTAAAAAACTACGTTCTCGTGCCGCTCGTAAATTAATGACTCAAAGCATGAACGCTATGCAAGCACAAGCCATGGCGGTTGAAAATGTCGAACAAATGAAAGCAGAGCAATAATTAGTTTAATTTGGCTGAAGGACATCAATTCTTTCAGTTGCTAATAACTGAATTAATTTGATTAGCGGTAAACCAATCAAACTATTGGGGTCATCGCCATTGAGTTTGGAAAACAAGCTGATTCCAAAGCCTTCAGATTTAAAACTGCCGGCACATTGATAGGGCTGTTCTTGTTGTAGGTAAAAGTCGATTTGCTCAGCCGACAGTTGTTTAAAGCTGACCTCGAATGGTTCAACTAATGATTGCATCTTGCCAGTATTACTATTAAGTAATGCTAAACCAGTTAAAAACTGTACTGTCCTCCCTGAGGAAGCCATCAATTGTTTGGTGGCATTGTGATGGTTTTCAGGTTTACCTAATACCTTCCCGTCCAATACTGCTACTTGATCAGAGCCAATAATAAGGGCATCAGGATATTGGGCTGCAATTGCCAATGCTTTTTGTTCCGATAACCTTTGCACTAATAATTGCGGAGACTCATTATTGAGTGGGCTTTCATCAATATCTGGTGACGCAGTAATAAACGGCAAACCAAGTTTTGCTAATAGCTCAGCCCGAAAAGGCGAACTTGATCCAAGAATAAGTTGCTGCATATTAAGTGATAACGGTCGGTTCAGTTCTGCCAGTACGAGCTGTTATTCCCGCCAATTTATCGCTAGCGACAATTAAATCATTAAGAGCAGATTGGGTTTGTTGCTGAAGTTGATCTGGATTATTTTCATAAGATTCAATATAAACGCGCAGTGTCGCACCTTCTGTACCGGTACCAGACAATCGTAAAATGATTCGTGAACCATCTTCAAAACCAATGCGTAGCCCTTGATTGTTGGAAACGCTATTATCAACCGGATCGGTATAACTAAAGTTGTCGGCATAACTAACTGTTTTACCCGCTAAAGTTTGACCAATTAAGTTTGGAAATTGTGCTTCTAAATCCGCCATAAGCTGATTGGCGACATCACTGGGAATAGCTTCGTAATCATGGCGTGTATAGTAATTACGGCCATATTGTTGCCAATGTTCATTGACAATTTCAGCAACAGATTGCTTGCGTTCTGCCAAGATATTAAGCCAGAATAATACTGCCCATAAACCATCTTTTTCTCGAATATGATTAGAGCCACTACCAAAACTTTCTTCACCACATAATGTGGCGCGATCTGCATCTAATAAATTACCAAAAAATTTCCAACCGGTTGGAGTTTCATGACATTCGATGCCTAAATATTCAGCAACACGATCAGGGGCTTGACTGGTTGGCATAGAGCGAGCTATACCCGTCAAACCACCTTTATAGGCTGGGATTAAATGGGCATTCGCAGCCATGATCGCCAAGCTATCTGACGGTGTTACAAAAAAATTGGCGCCTAAAATCATATTGCGATCACCATCACCATCGGATGCTGCACCCAGTGTTGGAGCATTTGAACCAAACATTTCATCAACTAATTCTTTAGCGTAAGTTAGGTTTGGATCGGGATGGCCACCGCCAAAATCCGTGAGTGGTGTGCCGTTGATAACGGTACCGGCTGTGGCACCAAGACGGTTTTCAAGAATTTCTTTGCCGTAAGGCCCTGTTATGGCATGCATCGCATCAAATCGTAATTGAAAATTATTATCCGCTAATAAGTTGCGAATAGCGTCAAAATCAAACAAATCTGCCATCAGTTCAGCATAGTCATCAACAGGATCGATAATATCAACGGTCATGCCTGCTAAGCTTTGGCTACCAATGGTATCTAAGGCAATATCATTATCATCAGTGGTGAGGTAAGTGGTGATAGTTTTGGTATTAGCAAAAATACTGTCAGTGATATTTTCCGGGGCGGGGCCACCGTTGCTGACATTGTATTTGATGCCAAAATCTTCAGTTGGTCCAGCAGGGTTATGACTTGCGGATAAAATAATACCGCCAAAGGCTTGGTATTTACGAATGACACAGGATGCCGCAGGTGTCGACAATAAACCATTCTGACCAACAATAGCACGTGAGAAACCGTTTGCTGCAGCCATTTTTAGAATAATTTGAATGGCTTGTTCGTTATAGAATCGACCATCACCACCCACTACCAATGTTTTCCCCTGAATGCCGTCAAGTGCATTGAAGGTTGATTGAACAAAGTTTTCTAAATAGTGTTGTTGTTGAAATGTAGTTACTTTTTTTCTTAATCCAGATGTTCCTGGTCTTTGATCATTAAACGGTGAAGTCGGAGGCC
>JAUXFA010000123.1 GCA_030620285.1 Piscirickettsiaceae bacterium | reverse complement strand
ACGTTGTCGTATTACTTTTAAACATTTACATGTTTTTTATGCAGATACTTCAACATCGATTCTTCTTTTGGACAAAGACAAACCCATGCAAGTACCCACACACATTACTTGATATTATTTTGTTAAAGAGCGTTTGCTACACAACATTTGCTGCAACAAAGAAGCGAGAATTATACAGACACTCGCAGGTCTGTCAACAAAGTTATTGAACAATTTTGACTATAAATATAATGAAAACTGAATGAATATCTTTAAATGAAAGGTTGGTGGGCCGTCCGCGACTCGAACGCGGGACCATCGGATTAAAAGTCCGGTGCTCTACCAACTGAGCTAACGGCCCAAACCAAGACGCGGAATGATACCCCATTTGACAGAAATGGCAAGTCCGATGACAATGAAATTATCTTTCTCGATTTAGGAATTGTAATGGCTGTTATTACTAAACCCAGCGAAACCGTTTATTCCGAGGCATTAAATAGCGCTGAACTTATCCGCGAAAGCGGTAAAGATCTCCACTCTTTAGCCCATACTGTTCTATACCTTGCCGAACGAAATGAAAAATTGGCCGCTATCGCTACTGCAGCCGAAGCATACATTCGTTTTGGTCAAGATCAGCAACTCCACACTAATTTGTTAAGAGCATTAAGACAATTTGAAAATTATGAAGTTGAAGCGGAGACCATGGAAAATGCTAAATTTGGTTTAGACTAGCCTTGATACAAGGTGGGATCTTTCATTCCTGCCTGTGCGAATCCTTGTTGCCTAAATCGACAGGAATCACAGCGACCACATGCGTGGCCAGCACTATCTGCCTGATAGCACGATATGGTTTGACTGTAATCAACTCCTAAGCTTGTTCCTTGCTGGATAATTTCAGCCTTCGTCATATTAATCAGGGGGGCTTCAACGGTTAGCTTCTGCCCTTCGACACCTGCTTTAGTTGCGACATTAGCCAACTGTTCAAATGCTGCAATAAATTGTGGCCGACAATCTGGATAACCGGAATAATCAACGGCATTAACACCGACAAATATTGCCTGTGCGGTTAGTACTTCAGCCCAACCTAATGCGATTGATAAAAACACGGTATTTCTAGCGGGCACATAGGTTACCGGTATGCCCTCTTCATAATGTTCTGGCACATCAATACTATTATCCGTTAGTGCTGAGCCGCCAATCGAACGTAAATCAATGGTGATCAGTTTATGCTCTAGCGCACCAATCTGTTTGGAGAGCTTTTCAGCAGCAATAAGTTCGACATCATGACGCTGGCCATAATTAAAACTTAAGGTATAACATTCATATCCCTGCTCTTTTGCAATCGCCAGAGCGGTGACCGAATCTAAACCTCCTGAGAGAAGAATGACTGCTTTTTTCATCGGCCTTGTTGATCTCCCCAAAGGTATTTATGCATTTGTATCTGCATTCTGACGGGTAAATTATCTTCAATGATCCAATCGGCCAAATCTGCTGGTTTCAAATCACCGTGTACTGGTGAAAATAATACTTCACTACGGTTACTCAAATCATATTCTGCTATTTTTTGACTTGCCCAGTCATAATCATTGCGGTCACAGATAACAAATTTCACTTGATCGCTTGGTTTAAGCTGGTCGATATTGTGATAGTTATTTTTAGGCTCTTCACCTGATGCGGGTGTTTTTAGATCCATCACACAGACTACACGCTGATCAATCGTTGAAATATCAATTGCGCCACTGGTTTCTAAGGACACTTCGACATCGAGGTCACATAGTGCTGATAACAGTTGATGACAAGATTGTTGGGCTAAAGGCTCGCCGCCCGTTACGGTGACATATCGTGGATTATAGCCTTGAACTTCGGCGACAATATCAGCAATATCTCTTTTTTGACCACCGTGAAAGGCATAAGCAGTATCACAATAAGTACAGCGTAATGGACAACCCGTTAGACGAACAAATACTGTCGGCAAACCAATGGTTCGCGTTTCACCCTGTAAAGAATAAAAAATTTCTGTGATGCGGCACTGCGCCATAACGGTATGACCTACTTTCGGTTACAGCCGGCTTAAGGCGTTTCTTGTTTTATCCGATCTAGTCTAACTTTGGCTAGTCGTGAAGCAGACGTATTGGGATATTGCTCCATCACTTTCATCAAGGTTGTTTTAGCACTATCACTTTGCCCTAGCTCATATTGACTAAAGCCTAACTTCAATGTGGCATCAGCCACTTTACTGCTGGCAGGGTATTGATCAATGACAGTTTGAAATGCAACTGTTGCCGAGTCGAAGTTACGTAATACATAACTCGCTTCCCCTTGCCAGTAATAAGCGTTGGGTAAATAACTACTGTGAGGATATTGTTCCGGGAAAGCGGATAACGCTACAACGGCTTGCTCATACTGACCACTGCGTAATATTTGCAATGCTGACTGATAAGCTGCTTCGCCATTCTCAACGGCTACCGGTGACGTCTCTGGTGCTGGTGTTTCAGTCTCCGGTTCGGCTGTTGGTTCAACCGCTGGGACTGGCTCAATAGTCGACACGGGCTCATCCATTACCGGTTGTTCAGGATCCAGTACTGGTGGAACTTCTACCTCTGGTACAACTGGCGCTGGAGCAACAGCTGTTTGTGCTTGTAATCGTTGATCAATATCTAGATATAATTCGCGTTGTCGCCGTTGCATTAATTCAATTTCATGGCGGAGCGATTCATTATCACCATTCAGACGTTGCACTTCATTTTGCAACTGATCAACACGACCTAATAAGGATATAAGTCCTTGGCCTTGAATAATCCGTTCTAGGCGATCAATGCGCTGTGTTAGAGCCGCTTCATCAGCCCATGCAATATTGGCCGTCATTGGCGATATCATGATGGCAAGCGCTAAGGCTGTTTTGGCCATTTTTATCATTATCAGCTTCCTACATAAAGTAATTCAACGCGGCGGTTTTGACCCCACGCCGATTCATCATGTCCTTCAATATCTGGGCGCTCTTCACCAAAACTAGTTACTTGAAATTGGTTAATACTGGCACCTTGCAACATTAGTATTTGACGAATTGCCAAGGCGCGTTGTTCACCTAAAGCAAGATTATATTCACGTGAACCGCGTTCATCTGTATGGCCGACTAAACGGATCGTGACATTTGGATTTTCCCCTAAATATGCCGCATGCGCTTCTAAAGTGGCAATATCTTCTTGCCTTACTGAACTACTGTCATATTCAAAATACACTACACGGTTAGACAATGGGCTTGCTGGATCATTTAATTCATCACCTATATATTGATCTTCACCCACAATCACTTGCGCTTCAGCACCATCATCTAAATCTGTGCCATCGGCATTATCACCTTCAATGCCTGCTGAATCGGCAGTGCGATCTTCTACTACGACTTCGCCATCCATTGTCTCCGCGTCATCCTTGCCTACCCCTAAGGTATTACAAGCAGAAAGCCACGTCAGTGCTAGCAAAACTACTGTTAATTTAACTAATTTCATTTGGCGCTCTCCTAATTTATTATTTTCTAATTGGTGACCATGCGGGTTCACGCACATCACTTCCTGACTCACCTAAACGCTGACGAATTCGACCATCTACCGAAACCGCAGCTAGCACGCCTTTACCTTTTTGCTCGGTAGCATACAGGATCATGCGACTATTTGGCGCAAAGCTTGGCGATTCATCTCGGCCGGTTTCCGTTAATACTTGCAGTGCTCCGGTCTCTAAATCTTGCACGGCAATATAAAACTTACCATTTTCACCGTGCACCATGGTCATATATTGACCATCAGCAGAGAGATCTGGAGAAGCATTGTAGCCTCCTTCAAATGTTAACCGTTTGGCGCGCCCGCCTTCTGCTGACACTTTATAAATTTGTGGTCGGCCACCACGATCTGAGGTAAAGACTAATTCACGGCTATCTGGCGTCCACACCGCTTCGGTATCAATTGCTTGTGAATTATGAGTAACACGAGATAAATTACCCGTCGCAAGCTCAAGAATATAAATTTCTGGGTTACCTGCTTTTGATAATGTAAGCGCTAGTCTTTTACCATCGGGGGACCATGTCGGTGCACTATTTATGCCTTTGAAGGCGGCAACAGAATCTCGGCGTCCACTGCGCATTTCTTGTACAAATACTTCTGCTTTGCCATTCTCAAAAGAAACATAACTCAAACGTTCGCCATCTGGCGCCCAACTTGGTGAAAGAATGGGTTGTTTCGACTGCAATACCGTGCGGGGATTGGCGCCATCTGAATCTGATACTTGCAAGGCAAAACGCTTAGAACCATCGGCATTTTTAATCACCGTTACAAATGCTAGTCGGGTTGAAAATACGCCAATTTCACCGGTTAATGCTTCATACACTTGATCGGCAATTTGATGCGCTAATCGACGTAGACCGGATGCAGGCACTTGGTAACGCTTACCGACTAATTGCTGGCTTTTATAAACATCAAATAATTGAAATTGAACTTGGTAGGTTTCACCATCAAGGCTACTGACATTACCAATCAATAACCCTTCCGAGCGTAATAAACGCCAATCTTTAAAATTAACTTCTGCCTTTGTATGTGGTGCAGAAATCAAATCTTGCTTGGGTAATGGTGCAAAACGGCCACTACGCGCTAAATCATTTTGAATTACTTCAGAAATATTTTCTGGCTCAGCAAACCCTTCACTGCCAAAAGGTACAACGGCAATGGGAAGCGCTGCTTCAGTACCGCCGGTAATCTCGATTATTAATTCAGCCCTAGCTTGCCATGGCAATAATATGGCAACTATGTAAATTAATGTTAACCATCGTCTGGTCATTATTTCACCCTCTACTCAGGTTTAAAAATAAACTGAAAATCACGTAATTCCGCAGCCGCTTTTGGATCAGTTGGCATTGCAAATGGTGCCGCCTTATACACTGCTGATTCAGCCGATCTATCAAAAATGGCATTGCCACTACTATGAACAATTACTACTTGTTTGACATCACCACTGGGTATCAAACTAACACGTAGTGCGGTTTGCAAACCACTTTCAAGGCTACCTGAAGGTCGGT
>JAUXFA010000129.1 GCA_030620285.1 Piscirickettsiaceae bacterium | reverse complement strand
TCTCGCTTAGGCTCATCATATCGACGTGTTTTAAACCATAAGTAATTCACCAATCGTGCAGCTAATGGCGGAGATAAAAAGCTTAAAATACGAATGCTGACACGCATCACTTGCAACATAAGGGGTGGTTTAGATTTGTTTTTAGTTACCATCTTTTTAATCAGTACTTATGAATTTCATTTTTATTCTTTTAGGTGTACCATCAATCTTATCAAACCATCAGACATCTTATTGAATTAAAGGAAATTAACTATGAGTAAATTATTAGTTTTCATCTATGGCATTATTGCCTATGCAATCGGAATGGGCGGCCTTACTTTCTTCATTTTATATATCGGTGGCTGGGACTTTATGCCTCTTCATATTGATTCAGCTGTAGCTGGAAGCCTTACAACAGCACTTCTTGTTAATACTGCCTTAATCGTATTGTTTGGCCTGCATCACACTATAACTGCTCGACAAGATTTCAAAAGAAAATGGCAACATGTTATTCCCAAAGCCGTGGAACGTAGCACATATGTTTTATTATCTGGTGTTTTGCTAGCAGTAATCTGCTTGTTTTGGCAGCCATTGAATGGAACGCTGTGGAGTTTTGATAATGACATCATACGTTCAGCCCTAATTACACTTCAAATAGTGGGCTGGGTAATGCTGGTACTAGCATCCTTTATGATTAACCACTTCGAATTGTTTGGTTTGCAACGAGTTTATTTTCACTTCAAGGATAGCGAAGAACCAGCAGCACATTTTACTGATCGTGGGTTATACAAAGTCGTACGTCATCCGATACAGCTCGGTATTATTATTGGCATGTGGTCAACACCAACCATGAGCATGACGCACTTTATGTTAGCTTCCACGATGACTATTTATATCTTCATTGGTCTTTACTACGAAGAAACAGATCTAATCACTTTCTTGGGTGATGAATACCGTAATTATCAAATTCGTGTACACAAATTATTACCGTTCCCAAAATAGAGAAACGCTAAAATGACAATTTGACATGCTTTGTTAATTTTTTAGGCTGGGTGTACTGTTCTTAACTATGGGCTGCTAATGTTTAACCTTGTGCCTTATATCGCACTCCGAATCATCATATAAACAAGCCAAAGACTTAAAGAATTTCTTTAAGTGCTGATACACATAGCAAGACATTTTCGCGTCGTGCTGAATAGCCCATTAAACCAATACGCCAAACTTTACCCGCCAAGTCACCTAGACCAGCACCAATCTCTAAATTGTAGTCATTCAACAATGTTGAACGAACTGCTGCTTCATCTACACCATCAGGAATAAGCACTGAATTTAGTTGTGGCAAACGGTCTTGCTCTTTAACTAGGAAACCAATACCTAGTGATTCTAAACCTGTTTTAAGCATTTGATGATTTTCTTCATGGCGTGTCCATGCATTTTCAAGTCCTTCATCTGTTAGCATCACTAATGATTCATGAAGACCATACAATGTGTTCACCGGTGCTGTGTGGTGGTAGGCACGTTTAGCACCTTTACCCCAATAACCCATCACTAGATTTAGATCTAAGAACCAACTTGGTACAGGGCTTTTACGATTAGTCAGTTTGTTAATTGCACGTTCACTAAAACTAACAGGTGAAATACCAGGAGGAGCAGAAAGACATTTCTGAGTACCTGAATAAATAGCATCAATTTCCCATTCATCAACGCGTAGTTCTGTTCCCGCTAATGATGTCACTGCATCAACAATGGTAATGCAGTCATATTGATGAGCAATCGCACATAGTTTTTTAGCATCTGATTGCGCACCTGTTGATGTTTCAGCATGAACAAATGCCACAATCTTAGTATCTGGATTTTCTTTAAGCGCTTGTTCTAGTTTATCCGCCGAAACCGCATCACCCCAACTATCAGAAACAATAACTGCTTCGCCACCTAATCGAGTGACATTTTCTTTCATCCGGTTACCAAATACACCATTAATGCACACAATAACCTTATCACCAGGCTCAACTAAGTTTGCGAAACATGTTTCCATACCCGCGGAACCCGGTGCCGAAACAGGCATCGTAAGTTCATTTTTAGTCTGATACGCGTACTGAAGGGCTTCCTTTGTTTCATCCATCATGGAGATAAAAGCAGGATCAAGATGACCAATTGTTGGTCGGGCCATTGCTTGAAGAACGCGAGGATGAACATCAGAAGGACCAGGGCCCATTAAAGTACGTACAGGTGGATTAAATGATTGCATGTTAATGTAGCTTCGTGAAATAAAAAAACCATTATAATAATACCTATGTTAATTACTCAAGAATTATCACGCCAACTACCAAAACATATCGTTCTTATCGGCGATGAAATCACTCGACCATTTGAATGTGATGGCTTGAGTGTCTACCGGCAAAAACCATTAGCAGTAGTACTCCCAGAGAACATTGAACAAGTTAAGCAAGTCCTTTCAATCTGTAATAAACATCAAACAGCTATTGTTACTCGTGGAGCTGGTACTGGATTGGCTGGCGGTGCAATACCATTAAAAGATAGTGTGGTTTTAGGCCTATCTAAACTAACTCAAATCAAATCTATCAATGCTGAGGAACACTATGCGGTTGTCGAACCCGGCGTGAGGAATATCGCCATTAGTGAAGCTGTTGCTCAATATGCTCTTTATTATGCGCCCGACCCTTCATCACAAATTGCCTGCACCATTGGTGGTAATGTCGCTGAAAATTCAGGTGGCGTCCATTGTTTAAAATATGGATTAACTGTTCATAATGTTATCGCGATAAAAATGCTCACTATTGATGGCGAAGAGTTAATTCTTAATCGAGATGATGACGGTTTAGGCTTATTAGCCATTATGAATGGCTCCGAAGGCTTACTTGGCATCATTACTGAAGTGACTGTGAAATTGCTGCCAAAACCAGAACTAGCACAAGTAGTCTTAGCTGGTTTTGATAATGTTAAAGACTGTGCCAATGCCGTTGCTAATATTATTACTGCTGGCATCATCCCTGCTGGGTTAGAAATGATGGATAAATTCGCCATTGAAGCGGCTGAAGATTACGCTCAGGCAGGTTATCCAAGAGATGCTGAAGCTCTCTTGTTGTGTGAATTAGATGGTACCGAACAAGATGTTAAACACGAACTCGATAAAGTGCTCGCAATCTTAGCTAATGCTTCCACATTCGAAGTGTCACAGAGTGAACAACAACGCTTATTATTCTGGCAAGGTCGAAAAGCGGCCTTCCCCGCTGTCGGCCGATTATCCCCTGACTATTATTGTATGGATGGCACTATTCCTAAACGAAATTTAGCTGAAGTATTACAAAAAATTAGCGATTTATCAGAGCACTATGGTCTTCGTGTTGCCAATGTATTTCATGCTGGTGATGGTAATTTGCACCCTCTTATCCTCTACGATGCAAACAAAGATGGTGAATTAGAAAAAACCGAGAAATTTGGTACTGATATTCTAAAGTTATGTGTTGATGTCGGCGGCAGTATTACTGGTGAACATGGGGTTGGCATTGAGAAGCTTGATGCCATGTGTCATCAATTTTCACCTGCAGAACTTGAGGTGTTCCATCAAATAAAAACCGTATTTGATCCACATGCCTTACTCAACCCCGGAAAGGCTGTTCCCACATTACATCGATGTGCCGAACTTGGCAGTATGCATGTTCACAATGGTGAGTTGCCTCATCCAGAGTTGGAACGATTTTGATGCTCAATATCGAACAAATACAACAATATGTTATTGATGCCGAACAATTACAAATAGTTGGCAGTGCAAGCCAAGTGGAAGCAACACATGACAATATCTTAGATATGTCTCAATATGCCGGTGTCATCGAATATCACTCTGAAGAATTGGTAATAACGGTTAAAGCCGGCACTACCCTCAAACAAATACAACAGTTACTTGCCGAACATGGGCAGGTCATACCCTTTTTTATTGCTGGTGCTGGTCACTCTACTATTGGTGGAGCTTATGCCTCAGGAAGTGCTGAATTAAGAGATGCAATACTCGGTATTAAACTTGTTGATGGTCAGGGACAGTTACTGACATTTGGCGGCCAAGTGATGAAAAATGTTGCAGGCTATGATGTGTCACGGCTATTAGCTGGATCTCAAGGACAATTAGCCGTTATTTGTGAATTAAGTTTTAAGGTCATACCTCAGGCTTATGCAAATCAGGTTAATCAACAAATGACTACTAAAACTCAAAACTCATCGCCTATAAAAAAACGGATCGAACAAGGATTAAAAAGCATCTTTGATCCCAAGTCGGTATTTATTTAAATGCAGACAAAAATATCACCATATATAACGAACAGTCTAAAAGGTAAAAAGGCTGAAGATATTCTGAGATCTTGCGTACATTGTGGTTTTTGTTTAGCCACCTGCCCTACTTATCAACTATTAGGTAACGAGCTAGACTCGCCTCGCGGCCGTATTTACCTGATTAAGTCTGCTTTGGAAGATAATGAATTTAGCCAAGCCAGCATTCAACACTTAGATCAATGCTTAACATGTCGTGCTTGTGAATCAACCTGTCCTTCCGGCGTTAAATATGGTGAGTTAGTCGATATTGGTCGTGAACTTGTCGAACCCAAACGAGTTTGGTGGCAAAAGCTATATCGTACTACCGTACGCTTAGTCTTAACGTCACCAAAATTATTCAATATCATTGGTAGATTATCCAGACATTCTTCTATTCAAACAGCAATAATAAGCCCAACAAATATTACTAGCCGCGTATTGCTATTAACTGGCTGTGTGCAACCTACTCTTGCACCTAATATTAATCATGTCACCAAAAATGTATTGGCAAAATTAGGCATTGAAGCAATAGAAACTGCACAAACAGAATGTTGTGGTGCCATTGATCAGCATTTATCAGCACAAAATGATGCCTTGCTAAAAATCAAAGCTAACATTGATCATTGGCATGCTTTACTTGAGTCTGGCACTGAAGCCATCATTTCTA
>JAUXFA010000158.1 GCA_030620285.1 Piscirickettsiaceae bacterium | reverse complement strand
TTGATTCTGCTGTTGAATGTCATTCATTTGCAGTTGCATTTGTTGCATCAACTCCCAAAGTTCTTCATTGCTAGGAATGGCTGCATGAAGAGTGGGTACGACTAACATTAGGCTCAATGCTAATGCTGCTTTATTGAATATCATCATAGTTCTTGCTCATCAATAGTATAAAAAGATGGCAAGATTATAGTTATTCTTTAATCTAAATGCAAATCATTCTTATTTAGATTTTTACAGATGTGGGTCAATTATTTAACTTTAGCTCCTAGATCCATGGCGTTTTTTCTTCCGAGCTTCTTTCTTAGCTGCCTTTTCGGCTCGAATTTTAGCCACTTCAATTAACTCCTGTTCCATCATCTCGGGGGTTTCTAAAGTGATTTTTCCAATTGTGGCATCACGAAACTCGGTTAAAACAATCTTCGCAGCGCGATCTAAATCCACTCGTCCACCAGCACGTAAACAACCTCTTTTGGCACCAATCATTTCCAATAAAGCTAATTCATCCTCTGGCAACTTATCTAACTGGTAACGTTGTTTTAATAATTCAGGATATGCTTGTCTGAAATAGTCGACAGCATACATGGCAATATCATCATTGCTAATGGCGGTTTCTTTTATCGCACCGGTAATCGCTAAACGATAACCACCATGAGGATTTTCCAATTTTGGCCACAAGACACCAGGGGTATCTAATAACACCACACCTTGATCAAGCTTGATCCGTTGCTGCATTTTAGTCACTGCAGGCTCATTACCCGTTTTGGCAATCATTCTGCCTGCTAAATGATTAATTAAGGTTGATTTGCCGACATTAGGAATACCCATAATCATTGCTTCAAGTCGCTCTGATCCATTCGCTTTTACCGGCACCATCTTGTGACACAGACTCAATAAGCCATGCATTTTTTCAGGCTCTTCAGTGGTCAGGGAAATGGTTTTGACATTTTTTTGCTGCTCTAAATAATCTTGCCAGTGTTGAGTCATAACAGGATCAGCAAGATCACTTTTGCTTAACACTTTAATACAAGGTTTATCACCACGAATATCAGTGAGCATTGGATTTTCGCTGCTAAAGGGAATGCGTGCATCAAGGATCTCAATAATAAGATCAACTTGTGGCACGATCTTACGCATCTCCTTACTGGCTTTATGCATATGGCCGGGGTACCAATTTATATTAGCCATTAGCTAAACTCACCTTTTGCTTCTCAATCACAATCAATCGTTTTTTATATAACTTACCTAATGCTTTTTTATAACTGCCCTTGCTAACGCCAAATTGCTTATTAATATCTTCCGGTGGGCTTTTATCGGTCAATGTGGTCGAGCCACCTTGCTCCTTAATAAAAGCCAAGATCTGTTTCGACAAGACATCTAAGGCTTCTCGATTAACCAACTGCAAACATAGATCGAGTTTCTTATCACCTCGGACACTTTTGATATATCCGTTTATCGTTTGACCAATACTGATCGGCTTAAACACATCACTATTAAAAATAAGCCCAGTCACACTCTCATTGATCACCGCTTTATAACCTAAATCAGTACGACCATAGATCAATAACTCAACCTGCTGTTGCTCTTTATAATAGGGCGAAGTATCCGGCAAAAATTTATCAATTTGGCTACTGGCCGCAATACGCTCAGAGGCATCATCAATATAAAGATAAACGACATAAGACTGTCCCACTTCCATCGGTTTTTGCTGCTCACCAAAAGGTACCAATAAGTCTTTCGGTAAACCCCAATCTAGAAATGCGCCTACTTGATTGACCGCGACCACTTCAAGATAAGCACATTCACCCACCATTGCTTTGGAAGTCTCGGTGGTGGCAATCAACATATCTTCTGAATCAAGATAGATAAAAACCTCAAGCTCATCACCAACAGCACAACCTTGTGGAACATAGCGAGTCGGCAATAATATTTCTTCCAAATCACCACCATCAAGATAGATACCAAAGTCTAGTTTCTTGACCACCGTTAAAGTGTTTAATTTTCCAAGTTCAGCCATGTTTTACTCAAATATAATTAGTTCGTTAACCGAGATTTTAACGTATTAACTAAATCGACATTTAAAGATTATCAACCAACTATGAATTCATCGTGGAAAACACCCGTAAATACTCAGGTATAATTTCTCGATATTTATTTATCTAAACGGGAACAGTAATGCCTAAAGCCAGTGATTTAAAACGTGGGATGGTTGTAGAAGTCAACAATGAACCTCATGTGGTTAAAAATATTGAAGTACGTAACCCATCATCCCGTGGCGCATCCACCTTATATAAAGTTCGCTTCAATCACCTTAAAACCAAACAAAAGCGTGATGAATCTTTAAAAGGTGAAGAATTTCTAAAAGATGTTGATTGTGAGCGTAAATTACTGCAATTCTCCTATAAAGATGATGATGGTTATACCTTCATGAGCTTAGATGATTATCAGCAATACACCATTAATGCTGAAGATATTGAAGATGAACAAGGCTACTTAATCGAAGGCCTTGAAGGTGTGGTTTCAATCTTATTAGAGGGGGCACTAGTAGCCATAGAATTACCTGCCGCCGTTGCCATGGAAATAACGGAAACAGGCCCCAGCATTAAAGGTGCTTCTGCTACTGCTCGCACTAAACCAGCACAATTATCAACAGGGCTTGAAGTACAAGTACCTGAATATATCGAAACTGGCGAAATCATCAAAATCAACACTGTCACTGGTAAATTTATGTCTCGCGCATAACAATGCAGACTAAACTCAAACATTACCTACTCATTTGTTTAGGTTGGTTCTTTGTTATCTTAGGAGCCTTTGGTGCACTATTACCTTTATTACCCACCACACCTTTTCTTATTCTTGCTTTAGCATGCTTTTCTAAAAGCTCTCCTCGCTTTCATCAAATGCTATTAAACAACAAATGGTTTGGCCCACCACTTGCTCAATGGGAACAAACACATACTGTTCGAAAAAAAGTAAAGAAAAAAGCTGCCTTACTCATTATCCTTACCTTTGGCATCTCCATTGCCATCTTGGCGGGCAGAATACAATTACAAATCATGCTAGTGTGTTTATGTTTGATTTTATTAGGCTTTGTCTGGCGATTGAAAGAATCTGAAAGTAATTAAAAATAAACTTAACGGTTCAAGGAGTGAATATGACAAAACGCGAAAATGAAAGAAGTTTAATACCGCTATTAATTGTTTCTGGCATTGTAATTGCCCCACTTATTTTTATTCTAGGTATAGTCTTCGGCAGCCAAATTCAGATAGCAAATATTCTTACTGCCGATTCACTATCATCATGGGTTGCAGCTCTAGCTACAGTAGCAATAGCAATATTGACTTTCGTATTAGCAAAAGAAACATGGTATTTACGTGAAGCTCAAATTGCACAGGTCAATGAATTAAAACGAGAAAATATTCGCCCAAATGTCTCTGTTACCCTCGTAAGTAGTCCATCTGAATTAAACTTCATGATTGCTAGAATTCACAATCAAGGAAAAGGTATCGCAAGAAATATAAAATTCACTTTTTTAGACGATGGTGAAAAAGAAATAAAACACTTAGATAGTGAAATAGTAGATGAATTCTTGAAATTACATGTATTTTCCGAAGGAATGCACTCACTGGGTATAGAACAAAAAATCGAGAGTTTCTTATTCAGTTTTTTTGATCTAAAAAACAAAATAAAAGGAGCCGATATATTTTCTACATATTTTAAAATAAAAATATCTTACGAAGATGTTGAAGGCACGCCTTACTTTAACGAACTCACCATAGACTTCAAAGAATTTAAAGGAATAACTGACATCGGTGGCGGCGAGCCACTTCACAAAATTGCAGGAGATATGAAAAAACTCCGTGAACAGTTTGAACGAATGCTTAGATCATCATCACAAAGACTTCATATTAATACTTATTCGGCTACAGACAGAGAAGAGGAAAGAAGCAAAGTTGAAAAGAGATATAAAGAACAAATGTCAGACAAATGATTGCCCAAGCGGCAGTAATCAATAATTAAAAACATTTAACAAAAACTTGGATCAATAATGAACCTTGAAAAATTCCTTGCAAAACTAACAACACAGCCGCTCGAAATAACCTTTAATGACACCATGGCTGTCATTGATGCTTGTTATAAGTTCACACCAACAGCATTCGCCAATGGCGATGTTATCAATGAAACTAATCAAAATAATGGTTCTTGCAAAATATTTTTTTTTGGCTTATTAAATAATTTATCAAAGCACCAAACCTTGTCCTGTTTCGGTGATTATTACCGTCAAGATGTATTGCAAAACCCTAATGATGATAACCACCAAAATATTCGTACTTTTATGATATCCGGCTGGGATGGAATTAAGTTTGATGGTGAAGCAT
>JAUXFA010000015.1 GCA_030620285.1 Piscirickettsiaceae bacterium | reverse complement strand
TGGAATGGGCAGAGGCGTGTGTCCCAAAGTCCCCAATTCTCCATTCAACTGTTTGTACCTACGTCTAAAACAACACACAAACTACTACAAAAGTACTATGAAAAACTATAAAACAGAACAAACCCATAGGTAAAAATGCCTTATGTAAACGCCTCACTTTAATGCCTTTCGGCACAGGGATATCCCCACCTTTTCGCTTCACTTTATGTAAGGTGTTTTTACCAGAATGATACATTGCTGCCGCAGCGGACATTGGTGATGGCAAATAAGCTTGAACTTGATCAGCACGGAACCCGTTTCGTTTTAGCCAAATCGCTAAATTCAACATGTCTTTATCGGTTGTACCAGGATGTGCAGCAATAAAATAGGGGATTAAATATTGCTCTTTCCCCGCTTGTTTAGAGTACTTATCAAACATGGCTTTAAAAGCATCATAAGTACCAATACCGGGCTTCATCATATGATCTAGCGGACCCTCTTCGGTATGTTCTGGTGCTATTTTTAAATAACCACCGACATGATGCGTAACCAATTCTTTAACATATTCTGGCGACAATACAGCCAAGTCATAACGTAAACCTGAAGCAATCAAGACTTTCTTGATTCCCGGTAATGCTCGGGTGCGTTTGTAAAGCTGAATGAGTGGGGTGTGATCAGTATTGAGGTTTTTACAAATACTGGGGAAGACACAGGATAACCGGCGGCAACTGGCTTCTATTTTCTCACTGTTACAAGCAAGTCGATACATATTGGCTGTCGGGCCGCCTAAGTCTGAAATAACACCGGTAAATCCGGGAGTGGTATCTCGAATGGCTTCGACTTCTTTAATAATAGAATCTTCCGATCGACTTTGAATAATCCGACCTTCATGCTCAGTAATCGAGCAGAAAGTACAGCCACCAAAACAACCTCGCATAATATTGACCGAAAAACGGATCATTTCGTATGCAGGGATATTTTTATCGCCATATTGCTTATGAGCCACACGGCTGTATGGTAAATCAAATACGCCATCCATTTCAGCGGTAGTCAAAGGAATTGGTGGTGGATTTAACCAGACATCACGTTCACCATGTTGCTGAACTAATGCTAATGCATTACCGGGGTTTGTTTCCAAATGCAAAATACGTGAAGTGTGGGCATACAATACTGAATCACCACGAACCTCTTGATAGGCTGGTAAGCGAATAACACTTTTAGATGAGTCTTTCGGCATCACCTTATGAAAGCGAATCACATTTGTTTTGGTGTTGGTGGCTTGTTTTTCTTTTTCCGTTTCGGCCTTTTGTGTTTCACAACTGGCTTCAGTCTGCATTTGATAAGGATCAATAGGCACATTGACTTTACCCGGCGTATCCACACTAGTGGAATCTTTTTCCCACCAACCTTCACGGTGGCCATGTTTGATTACAAATGCCGTGCCACGGATATCGGTTAATTCAGCAACGGGTTCATTTGTTGCCAAACGGTGGGCGATCTCTACGACTTGGCGTTCACCATTACCATAAACTAACAAATCAGCTTTAGAATCCATAATGACACTGCGACGCACTTTTTCTGACCAATAATCAAAATGGGCAATACGACGAAGGCTAGCTTCTATACCACCGATAATTATTGGCACACCTTTGTAGGCTTCACGACAACGCTGACTATATGGCACAACACAGCGATCAGGCCGCTTACCGCCTTCTCCGCCGGCAGTATAGGCATCATTACTGCGAATACGGCGATCTGAAGTGTAGCGATTGACCATCGAATCCATGTTGCCACCGGTGACACCAAAAAATAAATTGGGCTGCCCCAATTGTTTGAAATCGTCAGCATTAGTCCAATCGGGTTGAGATATAATGCCCACTCTAAAACCTTGTGATTCTAATAAGCGACCAATAAGCGCCATACCAAAACTGGGGTGGTCAACATATGCATCACCGGTGACCAGGATAATGTCACAAGAATCCCAGCCAAGATCATCCATTTCTTCGCGAGACATTGGTAATTGTGGTGCCACACCAAAACGATGTGCCCAGAATTTCCGGTGGGAAAATAAATCAGGAGCCGCTTGCATAAAGTTTAGATCAATTTGTAGAGAATTTAATGAGGCATTCTAACAAATGCGGCAAATAACTGACAAAAACAATCAGGAATTAGTCAATAATGCTGATTTTAGTTCCAATATCAATATAACGATTAAGCTCTTCAATTTCATGATTGCGCATCGCAATGCAACCTTGTGTCCAATCTGCAATATCGTGTATTTCTAATTTATCTTTGGTTTCATCACCCACACCATGAATACCTATTGCACCACCTAAAGCGGTATCTTGCGGCGGTAAATAGCCATACAAATGCGCACTTAGGATCTGCTGATATTGTTTACGGCTGATCAATTTACTTGTTAATGCTCGCTTGGCATCATCCATATTAGGATAATTAAGCTGCATAAACATATGGAATCGGTCACTGCTGCGTACCTTGCTTATAAGATACTGTCCTTTTGGTGTTGTGTGATCGCCTGATTGAAGCTTTGCTTTTCTGCCGCCACTGCCCAATGCCACTTTAAAGGTGCGCAAGGTATTACCTGCTTTTTTGACTAAGAGCTGATGTTCTGAACGGTCAATAATGAGTTCAATATCATCATCGTCGGCAACCGCTGTCGTTACCCCCCATAGTAAGAGGCTGAATATGGCTAGTGATGCCTTTAAAAACTGTCTCATCTGATGTTTCACGTAAATAATCGACGGATAAATGAACGATTTTGTCGCACTAATTCGTTTAAGGATTTTGGTAAATTGATATTAAGTTGCATTTCTTGTTTTTCAACTATTGCCATTAATTTTTTCAACTGTGCTGATGATACATGCTGTCGCATGGCCAACCCAATCACATTACCTTTATTTTCAACTGGTAAAACCATTGTTTTGCCATCAAAGCTTTGATTAATGCGTTCCATTGTTTGTTTGAATAATAGCTTGTCACTGCCCCACAAATTAATGCTCATTACTCCTTGTGACGTTAACACCCCTGCACAGGCATCAAAAAAGGCTTGCACACCCACACTTGCCGCCATTCCCACATGGTCATAAGCATCGACTAATACCATGTCATACTCAGCTTCGGCTTGGTAATAAAGTTGTTGAACAAATGCATAACCATCACCAATATTTATTGTTAATCTAGGATCATCTTCTGGTACATTAAAATAACCATGCGCTACCTTCACTACATCTTGACGATATTCAATGGCATCAATCTGACATTGAGGAAAGTGATGTAGTAAAAACTTAACGATTGAACCGCCGCCTAAACCAACGACTAATACTCGCTTTGGGTTAGGATTCAATAACAAACATGCCATCATAGCTTCGGTATATGATAACTCAAGTGTGTGAGGTGTTCGTAGTGACATACTGCTTTGACGGGGAAATGTACCAAAATGCATCGACCGCGTATTGCCTAAATCAACAACTTCAATCACACCATCATCAGATTGTGATTGATGGATGACTAAACCATTGTAATAAAGTCGCATTATTTATTATTGTTCCTGCTTCAAGAATGTTGTGCGAAGCCATCCATGGATAGTTGATATCAATACTGGCTGCAAGCCATCAAAATCATGATCCGCACCATCAATTTTACGTTCTGAATAATTGGTATTAGCTGCACGTTTCATTGCTATTTTTCGATCTTTCACTGCCTTGGCTACACTAGCCATATCCTGCGCACCATAAATATCCAAAATGGGTTGGCCCATAGCAACAAATTCTTCCTTTGCTGGCAATGCAGATGTGCTCACCAGAACTAATCCAAAAATAGGCGTAGAAATAGTACTCATAATATTGATTGCTTCCCCCCCCCCTCTACCATGGCCAAGAAAGATGATTCGTTTTATATCTTTGGCTTGCAGTAATGCGAGTGCCGTTTCCACTCGTTGCTGATTTGAGATGTTTGGCAGTGCTTGTTTCGATTCGCTTGACTCACTTTCCTCAGCCGAGGACTCTTGCCCCTCAGAGCCAGACAATAGAATATTAGATTCGCTAGGAAAGTCTAATGCCAGTGATAATGTTGACCATCCGTATTGTGGCATTTGGTGGCGTAAAGGCGTGATCACACCATAACTTTCGAACTGCTCACCTTGATCATGAAACAGGATAATTGCGCCATGGCGTTGGCCCAATGTTTCTTCAAGATACGTGGCATCAACTTCTTGTCCGGCGACAGTTAAAGCTTGATATCCTTCCACAGTATTGATCACTCGCAGCATCTGACTATCTTCAGTATCACCACCCATCATTTCAGTATCTGCAGGCGCCATGTCATCTTCACCTTCGGCTACTGCGACAGAAATTGGTAAGGCGCTAAGCACCAGACCTAACAAAATTATTTCTACGGGTCTCACCAATAATCCTCTCATCATAGGTTTTGACTATTTAAAGTTCAACTATAGCCACTAATAATAGTGTCTAATATACTACTTTATCGTCTATTCACACTACGCTCATCATAAGCCTTATAGAACCAGTACTTATACGCAAAAGCTGAAAAAAATGGTGATTTACGGTAAAGTATTAGGTTTTACCCCCCTCAATATTGATTACTAAATGGAGAGTTCATACTATGGCTAAGTTCCAAATCGCACCATCCATCCTTTCTGCTGACTTCGCTCGTCTTGGCGAAGAAGTTGATAATGCCCTAGCCTCAGGCGCTGACGTGGTTCACTTTGATGTAATGGATAATCATTATGTGCCAAATTTAACCATCGGCCCATTGGTGTGTGATGCATTGCGTAAACATGGTGTTACTCATGAAATTGATGTGCATTTAATGGTTAAGCCTGTTGATCGCATAATTCCTGATTTTGCTGCCGCTGGCGCAACATTTATTACATTCCATCCGGAAGCGTCTGACCATATTGACCGCAGTTTACAACTAATCAAAAACGAAGGCTGTAAGGCCGGCTTAGTATTTAACCCAGCAACACCGCTATCTTTAGCAGAACATGTCTTAGATAAAGTAGACCGTATCCTATTAATGTCAGTGAACCCAGGTTTTGGTGGTCAATCTTTCATCCCTCACACCTTAGACAAGCTTCAAGAGGCACGTAAATTAATCGATGCCAGTGGTTATGATATTGATCTTGAAATTGATGGCGGCGTTAAACCGAGTAATATTCGTGAAATAGCTGAAGCTGGTGCGCGTACCTTTGTTGCTGGTTCGGCATTATTTGGTGCGAAGAATGCTAATGATGCGAATGTTTATGACACAGTGCTTGCTGAGTTCCGCTCTGAATTAGCTAAAGCCAACATTTAATCAGATGGCAGCTGTTTTAACAAAACCAAAAATGGTGCTGATAGATCTAGATGGTACGCTAGTTGATAGCGTGCCTGATCTAGCCTGGTGTGTTGATGAAACTATGAAGGCACTTAATCTGCCTGTTCGTGGTGAAGATAAGGTTCGGAACTGGGTTGGCAATGGTGTGCCACGTTTAATCCAGCGGGCGCTTATTGATCAACTCGATGGCGAGCCCAGTGATGCTTTATATGCTGAAGCCGCACCCATTTTTATGGCTTTATATGCTGATAATGCTAGCAAACGTAGTCAACTCTACCCATCAGTAGTTGAAGGTTTACAATGGTTAAAAGATCAAGGTATTCGAGTTGGCTGTGTTACCAATAAAGATGAGCAATTCACCTTGAAAATATTAAAAGACTTAGGTCTGTTTGATTTTTTTGAAATTGTCATCAGCGGGGATACTTTGCCATTGAAAAAACCTGATCCTGCCCCCTTGTTACATGGTGCACAATTCTTTGGTATTGAACCAGAAAATGCCATGATGATCGGTGATTCAATTAGTGATGTTAAAGCCTCACGTGCAGCCGGGTTTTCAATTGTATGCATGAGCTATGGTTATAATCACGGTGTTGATATTGCCACTGCTAATCCAGATGTCATAATTGATACTTTTGCAGAGCTTAAAAACGTTATTGCACATTAAATCATGAACCAAGTTAAATTC
Source organism: Piscirickettsiaceae bacterium (assembly GCA_030620285.1). Classification (GTDB taxonomy): domain Bacteria; phylum Pseudomonadota; class Gammaproteobacteria; order Nitrosococcales; family Methylophagaceae. Next base: position 5,707 of record JAUXFA010000015.1, on the reverse strand, counting down.
AATCAATTAGCCGAACAAGGCTATAACCGCATACCTGTCGCTCGTGAAATATTGGCTGATTTAGATACGCCTTTAAGCACTTATCTGAAACTAGCTGATGCGCCCTACTCTTACCTGCTTGAATCAGTACAAGGCGGTGATAAATGGGGGCGTTATTCAATTATTGGCCTGCCTAGCGAAACCGTTGTTCGCATCACAGGTCAAAATATTGAAATTAAGCACCTTGGCGAAGTGATTGAAACAAGCACCTCTAGTGACCCTTTGGCATGGATTGAAACATTCAAACAACAATACCGAGTACCTGATTTAGATGACTTGCCCCGCTTCACCGGTGGTTTAGTCGGCTATTTTGGCTATGATACTGTGCGATATGTTGAGCCGCGCTTAGGTGAGTGTCCAAACCCCGATCCGCTTGGAACGCCTGATATTTTATTAATGGTATCAAACGATATTATCGTGTTTGATAACTTAAGTAATCGCCTGTTTTTAATCGTGCATGCTGATCCAGCAGTAGAAAATGCCTATAAACAGGCACAACAAGATCTTGATACCTTAACGACACATCTTCGCACCTCTACACCCAATTACAACTCTTCGAGCACAGGTAAAACAGTCAGTGAAGAAGATTTTATCTCTGGCTTTACCCATGATGGATTTATTGATGCGGTAGAAAAGGCCAAGCAATACATCACTGACGGTGACATTATGCAGGTCGTATTGTCGCAACGTTTATCTATTCCTTTTTCTGCGCAGCCTATGGATTTATACCGTGCTTTACGCACTCTAAACCCATCGCCCTATATGTATTATTTAAACTTGGAAGACTTCCATATTGTAGGATCGTCACCAGAGATTTTAGTACGTATGGAAGACAATGAAGTAACTGTTCGACCCATTGCTGGCACTCGACCACGCGGTAAGACCGCCGAAGAAGATCTGGCATTAGAACAAGACTTATTGGCTGATCCAAAAGAATTAGCCGAACATCTAATGTTAATTGACTTAGGCCGAAATGATGCGGGCCGAGTCAGTCAAATCGGCACGGTTGAACTCACCGATAAAATGATTGTTGAGCGCTATTCTCATGTGATGCATATTGTGTCGAATGTAACAGGACAAATTGTACCTGATATGACGTGTATTGATGCATTACGAGCTACTTTTCCGGCAGGTACGGTGAGTGGCGCGGCTAAAGTGCGTGCAATGGAGATTATTGACGAGCTAGAACCTATTAAACGAGGGGTTTATGCTGGTGCAGTAGGTTATTTATCGTGGTCCGGTAATATGGATACGGCAATTGCAATTCGGACTGCCGTGATTAAAGATAATACACTGCATATTCAGGCTGGTGCTGGTATCGTTTACGATTCTGTACCCGAAATGGAATGGCAAGAAACCATGAACAAAGCTCGCGCTGTGTTCCGTGCTGTTGAAATGGCTGAGGCGGGACTTGATGTCGCCAGCCAAACAAAACATAAGTAGATACAACCATGTTATTAATGATTGATAATTACGATTCATTTACCTATAACCTCGTACAATATTTTGGCGAGTTAGGCTCAGAGGTGCAGGTGCATCGTAATGACAAAATTACCATTGCTGAAATTGAAGCTTTAAACCCACAACAAATTGTTATTTCACCTGGCCCATGCACGCCTAATGAGGCGGGTATTTCACTTGATGTTATTAAACATTTCGCAGGCAAGAAACCTATCTTGGGGGTCTGTCTTGGACACCAATCTATTGGCCAAGCATTTGGTGGAGAAATTGTACACGCCAGTAAAATAATGCATGGTAAGACATCGCCTATTTACCACAACAATGCTAGTGTTTTCAAAGAATTAAATAACCCTCTTAAAGCAACACGTTATCACTCATTAGTTATTAATAAAAATAATCTACCAGACTGTTTTGACATCACTGCCTGGACTCAAAACGACGATGGTAGTGTCGACGAAATTATGGGTATTTCTCATAAAGCATTGCCCATTGAAGGCGTGCAATTCCATCCGGAATCTATACTGACAGACCAGGGCCATGCCCTGTTGAAAAACTTTCTAGATAAATAGAGGTTTTATTATGAATTTAACATCAGCGTTAAAAATTATTATTCAAAAAAGAGATTTGTCGAGCGAAGAAATGACCGCGGTTATGCAGCAAATCATGACCGGTGAAGCAACCCCCGCCCAGATCGGAGGCTTCCTGGTTGGTTTGCAGATGAAAGGTGAAACTGTTACTGAAATTGCTGCTGCCGCTAAGGTTATGCGCAGCTTGGCAACACCGGTTAATATTATCGGTGAACATATCGTCGATACCTGTGGTACCGGTGGTGATGGCGCTAGCACCTTCAATGTCTCAACAGCGAGTGCTTTTGTCGTCGCTGCGGCAGGTGCAAAAGTAGCAAAACATGGTAACCGCTCTATCAGCAGCAGTTCTGGTAGTGCCGATGTACTAGAAGCCGCTAGAGTAAACTTGAATATTACTCCCGAACAAGTAAAACACTGTATTGATACCATTGGGGTTGGCTTTATGTTTGCCCAAAAACATCATAGCGCGATGAAACATGCCATTGGCCCACGGAAAGAAATGGGCGTGCGCACTATCTTCAATCTATTAGGCCCATTAACTAATCCTGCTCAAGCGCCTTGCCAAGTATTAGGCGTATTTGACTTGAAATGGGTCGAACCCATGGCCCAGGTTTTAAAAGAACTGGGCAGTCAGCATGTGCTAGTTGTTCATGCTGATGATGGTTTAGATGAAATCAGTATTGGCTCTAAAACGCATGTTTCCGAACTGAAAGATGGCACAATCACAAACTACGTCATCGAACCTGAAGATTTTGGTTTGGAGCGGCATGATATCGACCATCTTGCCGTTGAGGATGCCCAACAAAGCTTAGCCCTCATTGAAGAAATATTTGCTGGTAAAATAGGGCCAGCAAGAGATATTGTCGTGCTCAATGCCGGTGCGGCAATCTATGCAGCAGATCTTACAACCAACCTTGCGGACGGTATTAAACAAGCTCAAACGCTTATTGATAATGGTCAAGCACAACAAAAACTAGATGCACTTATTGCCTGTAGCAACGCTTAAAACAAAGAATACAATATGACTGACACCCCAGATATCTTAAAAAAAATTATTCAACGTAAATATGAAGAAATCGCAGAACGCAAGCAGAAAGTATCGCAAAACCAGTTAATCGAACTTGCCGAAAAAGCAGACGAACCTCGTGGTTTTGTCGCCGCTATTGAGGCTAAAATAAATTCAGACCAAGCGGCCGTTATTGCCGAAATTAAAAAAGCATCGCCCAGTAAAGGATTGCTGCGAGAAAACTTCATTCCTGCTGAAATAGCAAAAAGCTATGAGCAGCATGGTGCCGCCTGTTTATCTGTTCTTACTGATCATGATTTTTTCCAAGGCCATGAATTCTATCTTCGGGAAGCTCGGGAAGCTAGCTCGCTTCCTGTTATTCGCAAAGACTTTATTGTTGATCCCTATCAAGTTTTTGAAGCTCGCGCGATTAATGCCGATTGCATATTACTGATTGTCTCAGCCTTGAATGATGAGCAGCTAAGTGCGTTAGCTGATCTTGCCATTCAACTGGATATGGATGTACTTGTTGAAGTACATGATCTAGAGGAACTTGAGCGTGCTCTATTATTGAATTTACCTTTGATCGGTATTAACAATCGCAACTTAAGCACATTTGAAACCAGTTTAGACACCACGCTGGATTTGCTTGCTCGTATTCCAGACAACCATACGGTTATTACCGAAAGCGGTATTCATACCACTGCTGATGTAGCATTAATGCGCGAACATCATGTCAATGGCTTTCTGGTTGGTGAAGCCTTTATGCGAGCAGATGATCCCGGTAGCCAATTAGCTAAATTATTTAACAATTAAACTTTAGCCACTCATAAAGTGCTTGGTCTGCGATGTTCTTCGTCGTAGATAATCATTGTTTTGCCTCGCGCATACATCTGGCCTTTATCCACTAAAGTCCTGAGCACTCGGCCAGCCATTTCTCTTGAGCAGCCCACCATTCGACTAATTTCTTGTCGTGTTGCTCTGATCTCTGTGCCTTCATCATGAGCCATCGCATCGGGTTGTGCCGCCAACTCCTGTAAAACTGCCTCAACCCGACCAGCCACATCTAAAAAGGCTAAATCACTCACTTTACGGGTAACTGATAATAGTCTTTTTGCCATTTGTTCTGCTAGAAATTGCAGTAATGTTGGATAACATTGTTTTAATTGATTATTAGTGAGCACTTTGATTTGTTGGTAGGTGATTTCTTCCGTCCGACAATCTGTTCGAGCGCGCACAGTCACTTTACGATCACCCACATCGGGATAGAACATCCCTACTTCACCAATAAAGTCACCTTGATTGAGATAGGTAATAATCAGCTCTTCCCCATCCTCATTTTCCATGGTGATTGAGACTGAACCTTCGCGGATATAAAATAACGTTTCTGCTGGGTCTCCGGGACGAATCAAGGTAGATTTCGCCGGGTAAGTTTTACTATGACAGCAGTGGAAAAAATCTGCTAATCCTTCCTCTATTGCCTTAAACTTCACATAATCCATAATTATTCCTAAAGAAGTGGCTATTTCAACCGTGACTAATTTAACACTAATAATAAACTAACACTGCCTTCAAGCAAGTTAATATGTCAAAATTAGCACTATTTTTTAATTATTGAGACATTTATCACATGAAAGCAAGGGTAAAATGGGTCGAAGATTTATTATTTTTAGGTGAATCAGGAACAGGTCATACTTTAGTGATGGATGGCCCTGAAGAATTAGGCGGCCATGGTACTGGCATGCGACCAATGGAGCTACTATTACTCGGAATGGGAGGCTGTACCTCATTTGACACGATACAAATGCTCAAAAAAGCACGTCAAGACATTCATGATTGTGTGGTTGATGTTACTAGTGAACGTAGTGATGAAATCCCTAAAATATTTACTAAAATTCATGTTCACTACACGATTACTGGAAAAAATGTGAAAGAGTCACAAGTTAAACGTGCAATAGCGCTCTCAACTGAAAAATACTGTTCTGCATCATTGATGCTTGGAAAAACGGCTGAAATAAGCCATGACTATGAGATCATCAATGTCGACTAATGATTTAAACTCCAGCCAACAGACCTTTGATAGAATCGAAGAAAGTTATTTGAGCACATGGTGTCGCTTCCACCCTGAAGCCGCTTTGGAGGCAGGTATTGAAGATTATGCCGCTAAGCTTAAACCTTATGATGATGAGACCATTGGAATTCAGATCGTTTTGAATGAAAAATGTTTAGCCGCATTAGATGAGGTTGAATTTTCCGCGCTCGATCCTGAACGCCAAATTCATTATCAAATTCTACATGGTAGTGCCGAATTAGAACATCACTCATTAATGGAGCATGATTGGCGCCATCGTGATCCGGCTCAGTTTTTGCCTATTAATGCTTTGTATCAATTAACAATTCGACCTGTCGAAAACTTCCCACATGCATTAATGGAACGGCTATCCGCTATTCCTAATCATATCCGCGATGCTAAGCATTATGTAAGTTCCGCACCCATCCTTATTCCTAAAGTCTGGTTAGAAATGGCATTAGCCGAAGCTGAATCCGGTGTAGATTATTGTCATCATATGCATCAACACCCGTTGGTGGCTCGGGCATTAAATAAAAATGACCG
>JAUXFA010000136.1 GCA_030620285.1 Piscirickettsiaceae bacterium | reverse complement strand
TGGTAGAGCTAAAAAACTAGAGCAAAATCGATTAGCATCACAAGCAAATTTAGATGATGCCATAGCCGCTAAGCAACGCCAAATATTAGTCATAAAACGTTTGGAATACGATATTCAAGACCATCCGGCACGGCTAGCGGCATTAAAGGCAAAACGAACACGATATCGTGCATTATTGGAACAAAGCAAAATTGATCTTAATCGTAGCAATATCAAAGCTCCTTTTGCTGGTCGTATCGCAAAATTAGAAGTTGCTGAGGGCGACCGAGTGAAGGCCGGCGACCCACTGATAGTCCTTTATGATGCCAATGAACTTGAAGTGCGAGCACAAATTCCAGGTCGTTATATCAAACAAGTACGAAGTAATTTGTCGAGCGGACAACGGCAAACTGCAACCGCAACACTGGATGGTGAGGTACTCAACTTTACCTTAAAACGTCTTTCCGGAGAGATCCGTCGCGATAGTGGAGGAGTTGATGGACTATTTCGACTAACTCAAAGCATGAAATCACTTGCTTTGGGCACCTTTGTCGAGTTGTCACTTCAGTTATCAGAACAAATGTCCGTCATCGCTATACCGTTTAATTCCCTATATGAATTAGATAAAGTCTATCGTGTTAACGATGGCTATTTAGAGGCTGTTAATGTTGAACGGATTGGTGAATATCAAACCAAAAGTGGTGATATAGACTTGCTGATTCGTTGCAATGAACTCAAAGAAACTGACATCATTGTCAGCACGCAATTGCCGAATGCAATTTCAGGCCTGCGTGTTGAACCACTGAATGAATAAGCGAGATATTATTGGGCTATTTGCCCAACATAAGGTTGCCGCCAATCTGCTCATGATCATCATGATCATCGCCGGAGGCTTTTCCTTATCTCAGCTTAATACCCAGTTTTTCCCTACTTATGTCCTAGATTTCATTTCAGTTCGGGTTGAATGGCGTGGTGCCAGTGCAGAAGATATTGAAGACTCAATCACCAGTCGTCTTGAACAAGAATTACGCAATATTGACTATGTTGACAAGATGACCTCTACATCATCTTATGGCATGTCTATTGTTACTTTAAAGTTTGAAGAACATACCGACATGGGACCCGCACTGGATCAGGTCAAAGAACGAATTTCACAATTGCGAAATTTACCCACTGATTCAGAAATACCGGAAGTAACTCTCCTGACACCATATGAACCTATTGCCCGCTTATTAATCACCACTGAAGGCGAGCTAGATGAACTGCGTTATTTAGCACATCAAATAGAGCAAGATTTATTAGATGAGGGAATATCCAAAGTCATCATAACGGGCTTGCCTGAACAAGAGATTGCGATTCAATTAAGTACTAGAGAATTGGAATCCTTAGGTCTCAGCCTTGATACAGTTGGACAGCGAATAAGCGAATTAAGCCGTGATCTTCCAGCAGGTGAAATTGGTAATGGCAGCACAGCTAGGCAGTTACGCAGTCTTGATCAGCGACGCGATAGTCAATCCTTCTCCGACCTATCCATTAAAACCGATTATTCCGGCAGTCTTGTACTCTTGGAAGATGTTGCTGACATTGAACGAAGAGCAATGCGTAAACAAGTCAGTGTCTATTATCAGGGTAAACCTGCTGTAGAAATTCAACTACAACGAACAGAGCATGCCGATTCGCTTGAATCAGCCGAAATACTTCAACACTGGATTGAAAATAATGCCTCTCAATTACCTAAAGGCGTTGAGTTCAAAGTCTATGACGCCAGTTGGGAGCTCATTAAAGAGCGCATGGATTTGTTAGTCCGTAATGGCTTAGGTGGTCTAATATTAGTGATTGGCATATTATTTTTATTCTTACATGGTCGGGTTGCTTGGTGGGTTGCGGTTGGCATCCCAGTATCATTCATGGCAACCTTAGCCATTATGCTGTTATTAGGTGGCAGCATTAATATGATCAGCATGTTCGCCTTAATCATGGCATTAGGAATTATTGTTGATGATGCTATTGTCGTCGGTGAAGATGCTTTATCTCATTACCAAATGGGCGAACATTCACTACAAGCGTCAGAAGGTGGGGCGCGTCGCATGCTGGCACCCGTCATTGCATCGTCTCTCACTACCGTCGCGTCCTTCCTACCGTTAATGATGATCGGTGGAATAATGGGCAATATTTTATTTGATATCCCATTTGTTGTCATTTGTGTCATTATTGCTTCTCTCATTGAAAGTTTTTTGATTTTACCGGGACATTTACGGCATTCTTTTCACAAAATCCATCACTCAGAACCACCACCATTCAGACAATGGTTGGAGGCTAAATTTAATTACCTTCGAGATCAGTTATTTCGACCATTAGTGACGACGACAATCCAATATCGCTGGGTCACAATCAGTACCGCTATTGGCATGCTCATTATTTGCATCGGTTTACTGGCAGGGGGGAGGTTGTTTTTTACTTTTTTCCCTTCACCAGAAGGCACCACTATTTATGCCAACGCCCGCTTTACCGCCGGCACACCATCATCGACAGTTGAACAGTTTTTATCCCATCTAAATGAGTCACTCAATAAGACTCACCAACAACTAGGAGGGAAGCTTGTTGACGTAAGTGTGACAAGACTAGGTTCAGCGAGTGTTGCAGGTAAGGGCAGGACGGAAACTGATGAACGTTTTGGCTCAATTCAAGTAGAATTAACATCACCAGATAACCGTGATGTTCGTAATGCCCAATTTATTGAAACATGGCGCCAAACTATCACTCTCCCGGTTGGTATTGAAACCTTCACCTTATCAGAGCGGAGGACCGGGCCTCCTGGTAGCGATCTTGATATACGTTTAACCGGCGCATCACCAGAAATATTAAAACAAGCAGCACAAGAAGTCAGTCAAGCTATCAAACAACTTCCTGGCGTGTCTGCAATAGAAGATGATATGCCATACGGACAAGAACAGCTTGTCTATAAAGTCAAAGGGCAAGGTGAAGTTCTGGGGCTGACCGTCAACAATGTTGGCAGACAATTACGAGCGGCATTTGACGGCCAATTAGTGCAAATATTTCAAGATGGCGATGACGAAGTAGAGGTACGTGTTATGTTGCCAGATGCCGAACGAAATACCATGGCAACATTAGAAAACTTTATGCTGCGCTTACCACAAGGTGGCAGTGCACCATTATCCAGTGTTGTTGAATTTGAGGCCCGCAGAGGTTTTGATGTATTGCGCCATACTGATGCAAAATTAGCGGTTCATATTACAGCAACAGTCGATTCAAACATCAATAACAGTAATGAAATTCTAACCGATTTACAACAACAGTTTTTGCCAGACTTATCATCTCGATATGGCGTTAAAATAGGCTTCGAAGGTCGAGCAGAAGAGCAAGCCGACACCTTGGCAGACATGAAAAAAGGGCTTGTTCTCGCCTTTATTCTAATTTACCTCGTACTTGCTTGGGTATTTGCATCCTATGGCTGGCCATTAGTGGTCATGGCTGCTATTCCATTTGGTCTAATCGGAGCGATAATAGGCCATTTCTTGATGGGAATCGATCTTACTATTTTGTCACTATTTGGTATATTCGGCTTATCAGGTATTGTAGTGAATGATTCTATTATTTTAGTGACCTTTTATAAACAGCAACGCGAACAGGGCATTGAAACAACCCAAGCCATTATTAATGCAGCGACCCAGCGCTTACGAGCGGTATTGCTAACATCCTTAACCACCATTGGTGGTTTGACACCATTACTCTTTGAAACATCAGTGCAGGCACAATTTCTCATTCCAATGGCGGTGTCAATCTCATTCGGTTTAATGTTTTCTACCGTCTTAGTATTACTGGTTATTCCCGCATTACTTTCTGTTCATGAAAGCATTGCTGATAGAGTGGTTAAACGTAGTTTTTCTGCATAAAATGCAATTAATTGTTAATCTGGATCCCCTATTATTTTTAGGTCTATTAAAAAGTATGTTGTTTCGCTTTAGTTTCATAACGTTCTATATAGCAGCAAGCCTAATACCATTGGCCGTGATAGCTGAACCGCTGCCCTTGGAACAATCTTCTTCGCTAACATTGTCATCACTTGTAGAAAATGTGTATCAGCACCACCCAGCACGGCAAGCGCAATCAGCACACCAACAACAAATTGATGCCAATACCGCTTTGGCAAATGCCACCTTTGCAGGCGCGAATAGTGTATCGGTTAATCATTATAATGATGTGATAGGCAGTAGCGATGGTTTCCAAGAATGGGAAGGTAGTATTGAGATGCCATTGTGGCTCAATGGACAAAAACAGCAGCAAGCTATGCTGTCAGATAAAATGTCGGCTGAACTCATCTCTTCTCAACAACAGCTAAAGTTAGCAATATCATCACAAGTTCGCACAACAATATGGAGTGTTGTCTTGACAGATATGAAGTACCAGCAAAGTTATCAAACTTGGCAGATGGCCCAAAAACTAGATCAAGATGTAGCTGCCTATGTAAAAGCAGGGGAGTTAGCGGGGACAGAGCGCTTATTAGCTACTAGTCATGTATTAAAAACACACAGCAATTATATCCAAAGTCAGAATGAGCTTAGTCATGCACTTAATAATTTCCAACAATTGACAGGTCAACGTTCTTTGCCCCAACACTATGAAGAATCATTAGCTACAAACACAACCATTAGCGATCAACATCCCGCTTTAATTGCATTGGACCAGAAAATAAATACCTTACGCAGCAAACAACAGCTTGCACGCTATCAAAATACTGTTA
>JAUXFA010000207.1 GCA_030620285.1 Piscirickettsiaceae bacterium | reverse complement strand
CTTCGATTTCATTACGAGGGATCATGACATCATTGACGGTCATTTTTTCTAAATCAAGAATACTGACCAACATTTTTTTATGACGTTTTGGAATAAGACTATCGACCTCTTTTAAAGCCATGCGTAATTCTTCTGAATTAATGGCCGCAGATGACGAATCTTCTGGCGATACCCCAAATAGGCTCAATATGCGGTTAGTAATTGCATTAGTAAACCACACTAAAGGATAAAGCAGTATTAGCAAAGGTTTGAGTATGATACTTGCTGGAAATGCAACACGTTCTGGATGTAATGCCGCCAATGTTTTAGGGGTTACTTCTGCGAACAGTAATACAATTAAGGTCAGTGAAAATGTAGCAATCACAATACCGTTTTCTCCATACAATTTCACTCCAATAATAGTAGCAATTGCTGAGGCAAAGATATTCACAAAATTATTACCGAGCAAAATTAAACCAATTAGTCTATCGGGTCTGGCTAATAATTGACTGGCTCGAATAGCGCCGGCATGGCCTTCACTTTCTAAATGGCGAAGACGATATCGGTTAAGTGACATTAATGCTGTTTCAGAACTAGAAAAAAAAGCTGAAAAAAGCAGCAGAATGAATAAGATAAAGAATAATAATGTGAGTGATGTTGATTCAAGCATTTTGTTATACAGGCTTTATAATAAACTCTAGTACTAATTTGCTACCAAAATAAGCAAGTACCAGAAATATAAATCCCATTATCGTCCATTTGACTGCTGTATTACCTCGCCAGCCGTATTTCCATCTACCCCATAATAAGGTGGCAAAGACTATCCATGCTGTGATGGATAGCACAGTTTTGTGAATAAGATGTTGTGCAAATAAGTCTTCAACAAAAATGATGCCGGTGATAAAACCAATTGTTAATAAAATAAACCCAGCCTTAATAAGTTGGAAAAGACTGTGTTCCATCGTTTGCACGGGCGGTAACTTTCGCAAAATACCACCACTATGGTGATGTCGGAGTTGCTGCTCTTGAATTGATAAAATAATGGACTGAATGGCAGCAAGGGTAAACAAACTATATGCCGCTAGTGATAATAGGATATGCCATTCAAGCGCTGGGTTAAGGAGTGTGGCTGTTTGTGTACTGGGTAGGTTTGATTTTAAAACTAAGCTAATCATCACCAACGGGTAAATGATAATTCCAGGGTGTGCTTTGGGCAATTTTGCACCGAGCAAGAATGCAATCAGGGCCATTAACCAGCTAGCGATGCTTAATGATGAGAATAGTCCCAGATCCCATCCCCCCGCATTTCTCATAGTGAAAAAGATATCGCTTGCATGGAAAATAAGGGCTAATAAGGTTAATAAGCCGACCGGAAGAGATGTTTTGGAGTCAACATCACGTTGGACAAAAATCCGTATTAAAATGACGCTACAACTGAGATAGAGCAAGATTGCTAATGCATTTGCCAAAGCCATGGCATTTTATTCCTCACAAGTTTCCATAATTACTTTTTATCAACAAGAATGATAAATGATGTCCGATAAACCTGCTAATGATATCAGTTATAATGAAACTATATTACATACCAATTTTTCTGGTATGCCATAACTAGATCAAGGTGAACCATGTTTGATAGTTTGAGTGAAAGACTGGGTAGTACGCTACAAAAGATTCGTGGCCAAGGTCGAATTACCGAAGATAATGTAAAAGAAACACTACGTGAAATACGTATGGCATTACTTGAGGCCGACGTTGCCTTGCCTGTTGTTCGTGAATTTATTGGTCGGGTAAAAGAGCGTGCAATGGGACAAGATGTACTGCGCAGTCTAACACCTGGTCAAGCCTTAGTTAAAATTGTTAATGATGAATTAGTTGAGGTGATGGGCGAGGCAAATGAAAGGCTCAACTTAGCAATGCAACCGCCGGCAGTGATTTTGATGGCCGGTCTGCAAGGTGCTGGTAAAACAACTAGTGTTGCTAAGCTAGCGCGTTGGCTAAAAGAACGTGAAAAGAAATCAGTGATGGTTGCCAGTGCTGATGTCTATCGGCCTGCGGCGATTGAGCAATTAAAAACATTGGCGAATGAGGTTGATGCTCATTTCTTTCCAAGCCAGCCAGACCAAAACCCTATTGATATTGCACAAGCTGCGGTCGCACAAGCAAAATCTCAACTTATTGATGTGGTGATCATTGATACTGCAGGTCGCCTGCATATTGACGATGACATGATGTTAGAAATTAAAGGCATTCATGCTGCAATAAACCCCGTTGAGACATTGTTTACTGTTGATAGTATGACTGGGCAAGATGCCGCCAATACAGCAAAAGCCTTTAATGAAGCGTTGCCATTAACTGGTGTTATTTTGACTAAAACAGATGGTGATGCGCGTGGTGGTGCGGCATTATCTATTCGTCATATTACCGGTAAGCCGATTAAATTTATGGGGGTTGGTGAAAAAACCGCGGCTTTAGAACCCTTCCATCCTGATCGTGTGGTATCACGAATATTAGGGATGGGTGATGTGTTGTCTTTGGTTGAAGAAGCACAACAAAAAATGGACAAAGGCTCAGCCGAGAAATTAGCCAATAAGCTTAAAAAAGGTAAGGGGTTTGATTTAGAAGATTTTAGAGATCAGCTCCGCCAAATGGGTAATATGGGGGGTATTGGTTCTATGTTGGAAAAAATGCCAGGCATGAGCAATATTCCAGCGGCAGCTAAACAGCAAGTCAATGATAAAGAAATGGGAAAACTGGAAGCGATCATTAATTCGATGACTAAAAAAGAACGCATTCGGCCAGACATTATTAAAGGATCACGTAAAAAACGCATTGCAGCGGGCTCTGGTACTCAGATCCAAGATGTTAACCGCCTGTTAAAACAGTTTGCTCAAATGAAAAAAATGATGAAAAAAATGAGTCAAAAAGGTGGCATGGCTAAGATGATGAGAGCGTTTGGTGGTAAAATGCCAATGGGTGGCGGACAGCCTTTCTAAAGATAAAGCAAACTTAAGCTTTTCAAACTACGGATAGTTGCGTAGAATATATCTGTTTTTCGACCCAGTTTTGTACAGGCAGGAATATGGTAACAATTAGATTATCTCGTGGTGGCGCAAAGAAGCAGCCTTATTATGCAGTTGTAGTGGCGGATTCACGTAATAAACGTGATGGGCGTTGCATTGAGCGTGTAGGTTTTTTCAATCCATTGGCTCAAGGCCAAGAAGAAACATTACGTTTAAATATGGAGCGCATTACTTACTGGATTAGTGAAGGCGCGCAAACATCAGCTCGTGTCACTAAGCTTATTGAGCAAGTGCAACAAGCAGCTTAACTGCTGTAAACGTTTTAGGTTTTAGTGTGGACACTTCCGAGGAATTTATCCCGGTAGGAAAAATATCTGGCACCTTTGGGGTAAAAGGATGGATGAAAGTATTTTCATTCACTGAGCCTCGACAAAATATATTAAGTTATTCTCCCCTTTATATTTCACGTAAAGGTGAATGGGTTGAAGCGAAAGTGTCCGGTGGGCGCATTCAAGGTAAAGGCGTTGTAATAGGTTTGGTTGATGTAGCCGATCCTGATCATGTTTTACCATTGATAGG
>JAUXFA010000223.1 GCA_030620285.1 Piscirickettsiaceae bacterium | reverse complement strand
TTGTCCTACTGCCAAACTAGAACAACATGGTATTAATGTCACTATTGGTACTGACAGTGCGGCATCAAATAATGATCTCGATATGTTTGCCGAAATGCGCCAAGCAGCGTTACTCGCTAAAGCAGTTGCTCAAGATGCCAGTGCTATTCCAGCCAATACAGCCTTAAAAATGGCAACTATTAATGCCGCTAAAGCCTTAGGAATAGAGGATGTCACTGGCTCACTTGAAGTAGGCAAAGCAGCTGATCTGATTGCGGTTGATTTTAGCGGTCTAGAATCTCAACCTTGTTATGATGTGACTTCTCAACTGGTTTATGCCACCGGCCGCGATAAAGTCAGCGATGTATGGGTTGATGGCAAACAATTATTAAAAGATCGCCAGCTCACCACAATGAATCAAGATAAAATTATTGCCAACAGCCAACAGTGGGCAAACAAGATAAGGCTCGAAGATAGATGACAACGACACAGACTAATGTTGATCCAGCAGAAGTTGCTAAATTTGAAGCATTAGCATCAAGTTGGTGGGATCCTGAAGGTGGATCAAAACCCTTACATCAGCTTAATCCATTGCGATTGTCTTATATTCAAGAGCGCTGTGAACTCAATAATAAACATATTATCGATGTTGGTTGTGGCGGCGGCATTCTATCGGAAGCCTTAGCAAAAAATGGTGGCCATGTAACAGGTATTGATATGGGCAAAATGCCGCTTGATATTGCCACGTTACATGCCATAGAAGCAGAGCTCACTATTGATTACCAACAAATAACAGCCGAGGAAAAAGCCCAACAATCTGCCGGACAATACAATGCTGTTACATGCATGGAAATGTTGGAACATGTGCCAGATCCAGTCTCCATTATTAATGCTTGCTCACAACTGGTTAAACCTGGCGGCGATCTTTTCTTCTCAACCTTGAATCGTCATCCAAAAGCGTATTTAGTAGCTGTTCTTGGGGCTGAATATATTATGAATATGTTGCCCAAAGGCACTCATGACTATCAACGTTTTATCCGCCCTTCAGAGATGGCAAGCTGGTGTCGGCAAGCAGGCCTAGACGTTATTGATATTACCGGCATGAGTTATAACCCATTGAATAAAACTTTCAAATTAACCGATGACGTCAAAGTAAACTATCTAATGCATTGCCGACGAGCTGCCTATTAATGCAGCCATTTTCTGCAATACTTTTTGATTTGGATGGCACCTTAGTTGATACCGCACCCGATCTTGCTTTTGCATTAAATTCGCTATTGCAGGAAGAAGGGCTAGAGACACTTTCTTATACTGATATTCGTCCTGTTGCCAGTCATGGCAGTGCTGGACTATTAGGCCTAGGATTTGGCATCACAACCGAGCATCGAGATTACCCTTCTTTGCAACAACGTTTCTTACAACTCTATCAGGATAATATTGCTCGCGAAACAACCTTATTTGAGGGCATGGAAGAAGTGATTAGCGCCTTAGAACAAGCCAATATCAGTTGGGGCGTAGTCACCAATAAACCGGCATTTTTGACCGAACCATTAATGGATGCATTAGAATTGACAGATCGTGCCGCTTGTATCGTCAGTGCTGATACCACGCCATTTACAAAACCCCATCCGGCCCCCATGCTGCATGCCTGTGAGCTCATTAATTTACCACCAGAACAATGTCTTTATATTGGCGATGCAGCACGTGATATTGAAGCAGGGAAAAATGCTAATATGCGTACAATTACAGCTTTATATGGCTATTTAGGCGCACAAGATCATCCTGAAAACTGGCAAGCTGATAGTTCTATTAATCACCCACATGACATTCTGCAATGGATATAGACTTTAGTATTATTGAACAATTTTCCCAACAGCAAAATGGCCTGCTCATCTTACTGATCGCAAGCTTCTTAATTGGCGCGCTGATTATATTCCTTATTCGTGGTCGTAAAATTAGACGGCTCACAGCAGAAAATACAGAGCTATCTTTAACGCTCACATTAGAAAAACAAGCAGCTTCAAAACTGGATAACGTTTTAGACCAAACGCGTGACCAACTGGCAAATACCTTTAATCAACTATCAAATGAAGCCTTAAGTCGTAATAACAATAGTTTTTTAAAACTCGCTGAAGAGAATTTAAAACGCTTCCAAAGTGAAGCCAAAGCCGAATTAGGATCAAAAGAAAAAGCCATTGAGCAACTCATTAAACCGATTAGTGATGCATTAACCCAAACAACCAAACAAATACATCAAATTGAAAAAGAACGTAAAGAAACCTATGGTAGTTTGCGTACCACCATTGAACAAATGGCCAAAAGCCAGCAATCATTACAAGAAGAAACTCACAACCTTGTACAAGCGTTACGCCGTCCTGAAGTCAGGGGCCAATGGGGTGAAATGACACTTAGACGTCTTGCTGAACTCAGCGGCATGGTGGCACATTGTGATTTTTTTGAACAAACGCATACCCAAACAGAAACCGGTGCTATTCGCCCAGATATGATTGTGCGCTTACCAGAAAAACGTGAAATTATTGTTGATGCTAAAACGCCTTTAGATGCGTATTTATCGGCCATTCAAGCCAAAGATGATGTCACTAAACAAAAAGAATTAAAACGCCACGCCCAAATTATTCGCCAACGCGCTAAAGAACTAGCAGCTAAAAACTATTGGGCCGAGTTTTCACAATCACCTGAATTTGTAGTGTTATTTATTCCAGGTGAACACTTCCTCTCTGCCGCTTTAGAAATTGATCAGCAGTTACTCGAAGATACCATCAATATGAATATTATTCTGGCCACACCAACCAACTTTATTGCCCTACTTCGAGCCGTATCCTATGGTTGGAAACAACAAGCATTAGCTGAAAATGCAATCGAAATTCGAGAACTAGGTGAAACCCTCTATAAACGGCTGAGTGTATTTACCGGCCACTTAACAAAGCTGGGTTCTAGCTTAAATAGCAGTGTTGATAACTTTAATAAAACCGTTGGTTCTTTAGAGCGACAAGTGATGCCCAGTGGCAAACGTTTCCTCGAAATGGGCATTCGAGCTAAAAATGAAATCGAAACTATTCAACCAATAGAAAAACAGATCCGTGATGTTAGAGTAGAACATAGTGACGACGACACAGCTTGATCTAGACAATGCTTATCAATTTTGCCAACAACTGGCACAAAGTCATTACGAAAACTTCCCCGTTGCTTCGGTCCTATTACCTAAAAGCTTAAGACAGCCCATTAGTGTCATCTATGCCTTTGCCCGAACCGCTGATGACTTTGCCGATGAAGGCGATGCCTCACAACAGATTCGTCTACAACAATTAGAAGACTATAGTCAGGCCTTACAACAAATCACTAATCACAATTACTCCGGTAGCGATCCTATCTTTATCGCCCTTGCTGACGTGATTA
>JAUXFA010000244.1 GCA_030620285.1 Piscirickettsiaceae bacterium | reverse complement strand
TAGAGTGAAAAAGAAGAATGGAATCACACTTCTGGAAAAAATATTAGTCAGGTAAATTGGTCATCGCTCACGAATACTTTCTTGCTTGTAACGTAATAGTGGTGATAGAAAATATTCAATTAAACGCCGTTTACCTGTCTTAATTTCAACTGCTACAGTCATCCCCGGACTCAAATTAACAGATTTATTTTCTACCTGAATAGTAAAATCCTCCAGCGACACGTGCGCCATATAAACCAAGCCCATTTGTTCATCAGCAATCGCATCATTTGATAAATTATTGAGCGTGCCATCAATAACACCATATTTAGTAAATTGGAAAGCATCCACTTTGATTTCAACTTGCTGATTTTCTTTTACAAAACCAATATCTTTATTAGCCACCATCGCCTCAACTTCTAGTTGATTGTTACTCGGCACAATCACCATTAATTGTTGTGCCGAAGTAACGACTCCACCCAAGGTATGAATCTTAAGTTGTTGTACCACACCTGATACCGGTGCTCGAAGCGTTCGGGCTTGTCTACTTGCTGTTGCTTTAATCATTTCTTGTGTTAATGATTGGTATTGCCGTTTGGCTTGCTGCAATTGGGTGAGTATTTGATTTTTAAAAGCCTTTTTGACTTGTTCAATCTGAGAATTAACTTCAGCAATGGCAGCCTGTAATTCTTGGGAGCGTTGCTGACTCGCTTTATGATCATGGTAGATCGTCAATCGTTGTTGTTCTATTTCCAAATATTGATCTTCCTGTATCAATTGTTTTTGGCTAAGCATTCTGGTTTTTTCTGCCCGCTTGGTGAGTATTGGCAATAGTGATTCATATTTTTTGACCTGTTGCTTAATACTGGCCTGTTCTGAACGGTATTTGTCTTGCTCATGTTTAAACGTACTGATTTGTGACTGATGCTGATGCCATTGAGACAATAATAGTTGTTGCTGGATGAGATCCAAATCAGTGGGTAGTTGACTCAAATCTGGCCTTGTTTGTTTTATCCATGCGAGTGTAGTTTTTAATCTCTTCACATCTTGGCTTAAGCTAATAAGCTCACTCTCAAGTCGTCGTTCGTCAGCCATAACACTGTCAGGCTTAAGTTCAATTAAAATATCACCCTCGTTAACAAGCTGTCCTTCGGTAACATAAATATTCTGAATAATACCGCTATCAAGTGGTTGGATAATCTTGGCATGACCACTGGTAATTACTCGCCCAGGCGCGGTGACAATAATATCAACTTTACCTATTAGTGCCCATATCACAGCAACTACAAAAAACAGCATAATGATCCATGTTATCAATCTCCCAAGTGGTGATGGTGGTGTCTCTTGAATCTCCAATGCAGCAGGCAAAAATTGATGCTCATTTTGTTGTCGTTTAAATATCATGGCGAGAGTATTTACTGTTGATTTTGAAAATCATTGAGTCTGGCGTACTTGCCATTCTTGTTGAGTAATTCGTTATGACTGCCTTGCTCTACAATTTCACCTTTTTCAATAACAATAATTCGGTCGCAACGTCTCACAGCACTAAGTCTATGAGCAATAATAAAGACTGTTCTATTTCGACAGATCTGTTGCATATTGTCTTGAATAATACGTTCAGATTCGTAATCAAGTGCACTGGTGGCTTCATCAAAAATCAGAATGCGAGGCTCCGTCAATAAAGCCCTGGCAATAGCTATACGTTGCCTTTGCCCTCCAGAAAGATTACTGCCTCGCTCACCGACTGAAGTGTCATAACCTTCAGCAAGTTCCAGAATAAATTCATGTGCTCCCGCTAATTGAGCAGCTTGAATAATAGCTTCCATAGCAATACCGGGATTACTTAAGGCAATATTGTCTCTAACAGATCGATTGAACAGATAGTTCTCTTGTAACACCACACCAATTTGTCGCCTTAGCCACGTTGGTTCAATCAATGCCAAGTCTGTCCCATCAATTAATATACGACCATTTTCTGGTACATAAAGACGTTGAATCAATTTGGTGAGGGTACTCTTCCCTGAGCCACTGCGACCCACAATGCCAATGATTTCCCCGGGTTTTACCGATAAATTAATATTCCGTAACACTTCCGGAAGATCTGGCCGATAACGAAAGGTAATACCTTCAAAATTAATTGCACCTTGCAAACTAGGTAAGGAGGCTCTACCTGGGTTATATCCCGGCTCCGTAGGCGTGTTAAGAATATCGCCTAAACGTCGTACTGAAAGCCCTGCTTGTTGAAAATCTTGCCATAGTTGAACTAATCTCAGAATGGGACCACTAACACGACCTGCTAACATATTAAATGCAATCAATTGCCCAACTGATAATTCACCTTTCATTACTAAGGTAGCGCCTACCCATAAGATAAATACCGTGGTTACTTTGTTGATAAAACCTGCTGTTTGTCCAGCAATATTACCTAAGTTAGCAGCACGAAAGCTCGCTCCTACATAGCCAGCTAATTGCTCTTCCCACCGACGTTGCATTTGAGGCTCAACAGCCATTGCTTTAAGTGTTTCAACACCAGTAATAGATTCGACTAGAAATGCTTGATTATCAGCACCACGATTGAATTTTTCATCCAGTCTTTTTCGTAAAACAGGTGTGATAAGTATCGATAGAATGATATAAAAAGGAATCGCAGCCAATACAATAAAGGTTAGTGTTGGACTGTAGTAATACATTACAACAAAAAATATCACGGTAAAAAACAGATCAATAATGAGTGTGAGTGCTGAACCGGTAATAAAATTACGAATATTTTCCAGTTCCCGTACTCGGGCAATAGAATCACCGACCCGTCTCGCTTCAAAGTAACTAATAGGCAATGCTAATAGATGTTTAAATAACTTGGCCCCAAGCACCACGTCAACCCGATTGGTGGTATGAGAAAACAAATAGGTTCTCAAACCACTTAATACCACTTCAAATAACGATATCCCCAACAGACCAATAGCGAGTACATCAAGTGTGGTTAATGCTTTATGCACTAATACCTTATCAATGACTACTTGAAAAAATAACGGTGTGAGTAACGCAAATAATTGCAAGAAAAATGAGGCTGCTAAGACTTCGAGTAACAGTTTTTTATATTTAAGAATCGCTGGTACAAACCAGCTGAAATCAAAGTGGCCAGCTAGATCAGATAAAGAGGCGCG
>JAUXFA010000081.1 GCA_030620285.1 Piscirickettsiaceae bacterium | reverse complement strand
TCTAATCGCTCATTATTGATAGGATCTGCACTTCGATGTGTTAGTGCTTGTTGTAATAATGCAGTATCCGTGAAACTGACCTGTAATTGTGTGCATAATGACTGCTGCCGATTAGTGATCATTTACGTGTCTATTTTCGCTTATCTTCAACATCAACTTCTGTGTGAAAGTGCCCAACCAAATCAATCTGTGCCATAAAGGGTTTACGTACCTCATAATCAATAACTATTTTACTGACATGCACATTATTCTTACCTCGTAAAAGTTCGATATTATCCTTCTTAACACTAAATATATAACCAGTATCAAATCGTTTTTCCAATAACGTCATGACTTGTCTTTTTGTTAGTTTATTATTGGTAATTTCAATTTCCATACCATCCATGATTTGCAATACACCATAATATTCTTGGTACATGGGTAATACACGCATGACTACTGTGGCAAAAAAAGCAATAATGCCCAGTACAAGCGCCCATCCAATCAATGTCATTCCACGTTGTTTATGCATTACTATTTCCTTAGCTTAGTTAATTGAATCACCCAATCGATGCCATACTATACCACCTGAATTCCAATCCCAACTCATCCAGATAAAAAATGCTTTACCGACTAAGTTTTGTTCGGGCACTGTTCCCCAAAACCGACTGTCATTACTATTATCACGATTATCGCCCATTACAAAATATTCACCTTCGGGCACAATGGTTTCTCCTTCTACTAATATACGTTCTGGATCAATTAATATATCGTGGCCTAGTTCACCCATTTTCTCAAAACGTAATTCGCTTCTTGCCGGTGCTATTGCTAATAGAGCAACATCTTTTTTCTTAGCATCTTGGCTGATCGCTTGACCATTGATATAGATAATTTTATTAAAGTAACCTACCTTATCTCCAGGCAAACCGATCACCCGTTTAATATAATCAATATTTGGGTTTTTCGGATAACGAAATACCACTACATCACCACGCGCTGGCTCCCCGATAGAAATAACTTTTTTATTTAACACCGGTAAGCGAATACCATAAGTAAACTTATTCACTAGAATAAAATCACCGATATGTAAGGTGGGCAACATTGATGCCGAGGGTATCCGAAAAGGTTCGACCATAAATGATCGAATAATTAACACCACTAAAATGATGGGAAAGAAAGAGCGAGCATATTCCACGACCAGCGGCTCTTTTGATTCCTTTTCTCGCTGTGGCGCCCACAACAAACTATCAATCAACCAAATTATTCCCGTCACCACTACCAGAGTGACCATTATTGCTGGAAAACTCACTTAGAATATCCTTTTATTTTTTTGATAACTGTAAAACAGCCAAGAAAGCCTCTTGCGGCACATCAACCTTACCAATTGATTTCATCCGTTTTTTACCTTTCTTTTGTTTATCCAATAACTTACGTTTGCGCGACACGTCACCACCATAACATTTGGCGATAACATTTTTACGTAAAGCCTTAACGGTTGATCGTGAAATAATATGACCACCCACTGCGGCCTGAATGGCTATATCAAACATCTGTCTTGGAATGAGTTCTTTCATTTTTTCGACTAATTGCCGTCCGCGTGACAAACTGTTTTCACTGTGAACAATCATCGATAAAGCATCAATGCGTTCACCATTAATCAGAATGTCGAGTTTAACTAGTTTTGCCTCTTGAAACCGCGTGAAATGATAATCTAATGAAGCATAGCCTCGGCTAACAGACTTCACTCGATCAAAGAAATCTATCACCACCTCATTCATTGGTAATTCATAACTTAATGCCACCTGTTTACCCATGTATTGCATGTTTTTTTGAACACCACGTTTTTCGATGCAAAGTGTAATCACCGCACCTAAATGCTCTTGTGGCACCAAAATATCCGCAATCACAATCGGTTCACGAATCTCATCAATCGAGCCAATATCTGGCAATAAAGCTGGGTTTTCAATATTGAGAATGTCACCTTTCCGGGTTAACACTTCAAATACAACAGTTGGTGCCGTTGTAATCAAATCAAGATCATATTCGCGTTCCAGACGCTCTTGGATGATTTCCATATGCAATAAGCCCAGAAAACCACAGCGAAAACCAAAACCTAAGGCTTGTGAGCTTTCCGGCTCGAAGAATAAGGAGGCATCATTTAGTCTTAGCTTGGCTAAGGCTTCACGGAAAGCTTCAAAATCTTCCGAGCTTACGGGAAACAGACCTGCATAGACTTGGGGTGTTGCTGCTTTAAATCCAGGCAATGCTTCGACTGCGCCATGATGTACATGAGTTAAGGTATCCCCTACCGGTGCACCGTCAATGTCTTTAACACCTGAGATAACATAACCAACCTCACCGCAATGGAGTCCATCGCGTTCACTACGCTTAGGTGTAAATACACCCACTTGTTCAACCTGATATTCTTGTCCGGTCGACATCACTTTAATTTTGTCACGCTTTTTAATCGAACCTTGCATGATTCTAACCAGTGAAATAACACCCACATAGCTATCGAACCATGAATCAATAATCAGCGCTTTTAGTTCACCATCAACATTACCAATGGGTGGCGGAATACGAACAACCAGAGCTTCTAATAAATCTTCAATTCCAAGGCCTGTTTTGGCGCTACAACGAACGGCATCCATAGCATCGACACCAATAATGTCTTCAATTTCTTGGGCCACTTGTTCGGGTTCAGCTGACGGTAAATCAACTTTGTTGAGTACGGGTAGGACTTCTAGACCTAAATCAATAGCGGTATAACAGTTAGCTACACTTTGCGCCTCAACACCTTGCGCCGCATCGACGACTAATAACGCACCTTCACATGCGGCTAATGATCGCGATACTTCATATGAAAAATCGACATGTCCAGGCGTATCAATAAAATTTAAATGATAGGTTTCGCCATCGCGTGCTGTGTAATCTAATGAAACACACTGCGCTTTAATAGTGATGCCGCGCTCTTTCTCAATATCCATTGAATCAAGGACTTGTGCAGACATTTCACGATCGCTTAAACCACCACATATTTGAATGAATCGATCAGCAATTGTAGATTTACCATGATCAATGTGTGCAATGATCGAAAAATTTCTTATATTTTTAATTTTGTATCCTTATTACAAAATAAACGTTTTTAACTTATATTTTATTTTGTACTTTTAATGAACCACATAAATTTAATGCTGCACATTATATATGCTGTCAAAGCTAAGATACATAGCGAAAAAGAATCCATTAAAATTCTTTCCGCATAAAAGAAATATCAACTCATTCAAAGTCCATTATATTTTCTTCGAGTCGTTACCAAGCAATAGATATATCTATCTTATGATTTATCATCATCCGCTTGCAAACGTAAAGCCAAGAAACTAGCACTGCCGCCACGCTGCACTAATACTGGAATAGCCTTATTTGTAGGTAAATCCTTGGCAATATCCAAAAACTGTTTAGCACCTTCAATTTTTTGATTATTAATGCTTAGGATGACATCACCACGGCGTATACCGGCTTCGGAAGCAGCGCCTTGTTCTACCGATACCACCACAACACCGCCCTCAACCGCGTATTGTTCACGTTGCTCATCATCTAAGCTAGATACTTCGATTGCTAAACGTTCATCAATCAAGCGTCCAGTATCATTATTTGCCTTAACGATATCTTCATCTTCAGGTAACTGCTCAACCTCAACAAAAATAGTTTGACGTTCGTTATACCTCATAATTTCAACCGGTACTGATTTACCAATACTTGTTCTACCTACAATTGGAGGTAATGCTGATGAACTTGCTACTTTTTTACCATTGAATTTCAAAATAACATCACCCGGTTCAAAACCTGCTTTTGCTGCCGGACTATTCGGTAATACTCGCGATATTAATGCGCCATGAGGTTTCTTTAGACCAAATGATTCCGCCAGTTCACGAGTGACATCCTGAATCACCACTCCTAGCCAACCACGGCTGACATAACCTTGGGATTTGATCTGTGCAACCACATTCATAACCACATCCATCGGGATCGCAAATGACACGCCCATAAAGCCACCTGTCCGGCTATATATTTGTGAATTGATGCCAATCACTTCACCCTTCAAATTGAATAATGGCCCACCCGAGTTTCCTGGATTGATCGCCACGTCTGTTTGAATGAAAGGAACATAACTATCACTTGGCAGACTGCGGCCCAGCGCACTGATGATGCCTGCCGTGGCAGAATGATCAAATCCAAAAGGTGAACCAATTGCTAAGACCCATTCACCGACCTTCGATGCTTTTGAATCACCAAGCTTGACCGCTTTTAAACCCGATGCATCCACTTTTAAAAGTGCCACATCACTACGCTCATCACTGCCTAATACTTTCGCGACCAGTTCATTTCGGTCACTAAAGCGGACAATAATTTCATCGGCATCGGCGATGACATGATGATTGGTTAAAATATAACCATCTGATGACAAGACAAAACCTGAACCTAGTGAATTAGCTCTACGTGGTTGCGGTCTTTGTTGGCCGGGCTGATCAAAAAAATGCTTAAAAAGGTCTTCAAAAGGTGTGCCTTCTGGATTAGGCATATTCGGCGGCAACCTAGGCATGGTTCGCTTGTTTTTTCTGTTGATAGTCGTACTGATATTAACTACCGCAGGTCCATTTTCAGCTACTAAATCAGTAAATTCAGGTAATCCACCACGAGCGTGAACATTGATGCTTAACAATAAGCTCACCAATATAATACTGACGCAGGCCCACACTTGTTGATACTTCATATTTGTTCCTCTACTATCTTGGCTTGCAATCCATCTGTTTGACGTTGCAGCCGAATTCTTACCCAATAAAACCCAATCAATAGACCCGCTATTCCTGCAATAATTTCTAAGGCTTCACTAACATTTAAAGTTTGTGCAATTGCTGAAAACGCAAACATCATGATTAATGGCAAAATGTACATTAATACTGCACCTTGCAATAAGGACTCTTCGGGAATCGCCAATTGAACTTGCTGACCGATATGAACATCCATTGTTTTTGCAACCGCAATACGAGAAAATCGTTTTCCGACATGTTTTGCAAGTAATCCTGTTCCACAGCCCTTTTTTACTTGGCATCCATCACAGGTTGATTGCCGCTCAGCTTCTAACCAAATAGTTTTCTCGTCATAACTGACTACGGTCGCTTTTTGTTCTATCAATGCTATTCGCCTGTACTGAGGCTGATTGAACTTCCCACTTTCTCAACTGTTCGAGCAGGTACTTCCCCGACAACCGTGATGAAATGTGCATTCATAATCGTACCAAAGGCATTAACTGCACCCATATTTGAGCCGCCATGCAAATGACCATGCCGAGCACGGATCTTTTCAATAAATACCGATATTGAACTTAAACCATCACTGTAAACTCGCTGTTCAACTACCGCGCCATTCTTTGCCTTATATCGGTTTTGTTGTAGTTCCAAGGAAAAACCTTCCGGTAACCATGCCACTTGCCATAAAGAGACTTTTTTATTGGATGCTGTTTTGTTCGCCATCCTTACCTTAGTACGATTCCAGGTCATTGCATTACCGCTCATTTGAGGCACCAATGATTTTTCAGGAATATCAACGCCCATATCTACCGATGAAAAAGAAAACTTTTCTAGCACTCGGCCCTTATCGTCGACCAAATCTGATTGTAGTAACAAATTATTATCTTTAGCGATCCATAAACGATAACCATAGCGGTAATTATCCATTGGATTTATTAATAGCTCTTGTGCCTGGTGAGCTGCAATTCGGCTCTGTTTACCCAAGGTTAATTTATATAATGAGGATGCCGCTTTTAATCGAGTCAGTAAATCACTCGGAAAACCGCGCCCCAAAGGACGACGGTCTGCTTGTACTGATTCGCCTTCAGGATAGATACAGGTCACGAGATCATTGGTCCGTATTACTTCTCTTTCGACACCATTTAATGAAATTAATCGTTCAACTTCACCTTGCATATCGGCACGATGAATAATGCGAATAGATTGCAGGTTATTGCCTGTTTGAAAAGCAAACACACCATCATAATTAAGCTAAGTCGAATCGTAGCCATGTC
>JAUXFA010000038.1 GCA_030620285.1 Piscirickettsiaceae bacterium | reverse complement strand
TGAAAAACAGATAAGTTTGTCATCAAAAACTCGTGTGGATAAGCGGCGCATTGGTTTTCATATTCCATGGTGTTTTCCATATTTAAATCGTATTGAAACTAAGGTTTATTTCAATAGTATAATAGCTCAAGTACCTGTTCAGTTGGAAAACTAACAATTGTGATTCAAATATTTGCACTCTGCTTTAATGTCTTTGTACTATGCCTGTTTGTCAGTATCTATTTTTTAGTACTAAAAAAACAAGGCAAGGCTTATGCGTTTTTTAGAAAACATTCGAGATTACTCGTACTGTTTCTTTTTTCACTGCCTTTTATTTTATTGAAATGTTCATTTTCAATCGTCTCAATTATTAAATCATTAATGTCATGAACGAATCACTTCAAATTATCTCCCCTTTAAGCTTAGCGGTAGCCTTTATCCCTGTTTTGATTGTGCTGGTAATTTTGTATCGCTGGTCATTGGATGTCGGAAATGCTGTTTATTCTGTTATTCGAATGTTAGTGCAGCTTTTGCTGGTTGGTTATTTTTTGACCACCATATTCGCAGCAGAAAGTGCATGGTTAGTGGTGCTAGTAATGATTGTAATGGTCAGCGCAGCAAGTTGGATTGCTCTGGGTACAGTAAAGACGCAACGATTAATATTGTTCAAACAGGCCTTTTGGTCAATTGCGATGGGTGGCGGTTTCACCTTACTACTGGTTACACAATTTGTTATCACTTTGGATCCTTGGTTTGAAGCAAAATATATGATTCCATTAGCAGGGATGATTTTTGCTAATTCAATGAATAGTGTGAGTTTGGCTGCGGAACGCTTGAATGCCGAAATACAACGTAATGTTAGTTATGAAAAGGCCAGAATAATTGCATTTCAGGCGGCTTTTATTCCCGTTATAAACTCAATGTTTGCTGTTGGTATCGTGGCGGTGCCCGGAATGATGACAGGACAGATATTATCAGGTGTTTCACCTGTAGTAGCCGCACATTATCAAATAGTGGTGATGTGCATGATCTTTGGTTCAGCGGGGTTATCGACGGCTTATTTTTTAGTGCTGTCAAAATCAGTCTTTGTTTCATCAGATGGATAGAGTTCGGTCGCAATGTTCAGAATTTTGTTGGACTGAAAAATAAACTGCCAGCGTCGACCACCTTTTTGATGCCATAAAATGGCTGCTCGAATGCCAGCTAGTAATAGCGAGCGGATACGGTTCACATTATAAGGTTGTAGTAAAAAACTGTGGTCGCCATGTACGTGAATACGAGGTGTTAATTCGCTAATAGTACGGTGATAAATATCGGCAAAACGGGCAATCACTTGGGGGTTATTAATTTCACCAAAGTAGTCGATTTGTTGTGGGATCTGCTCAATTTCACGGCTGATTAAATCAAGCATAGCAGGGCGTTTTGCCAATTTTCGTTCGAGATGTAATAAGTTAATGATATGACGAAGCTGACCTATGTCTTGTTTAGATTTCTTTTTTGAAAGTTGTTGGTTTAGTTGTTTTAGACCGGACTTTAGTTGGCTTACATCACCATAAACAGCTTCGGTAGTTGTTGCGCTGGTTTCAAGTAGGCTATTTAATAAAGTTTCAAACTCGGTTTGATTAACTTGGCCTGTTTCAGCAATTTGTTGGACTAATGTCACCGCTTGAACTAATGCTGCTAAGGCAATAATGCGATCACGCTCTCGATCATTAATAGTCATGGATGAATACCTGGCGCATCGGTGCTGACAATAATTCCGCCTCCCAAACAATCATCATCAAGATAAAATACCACGGATTGACCGGGTGTTACGGCACGTTGTGGTTGTTCAAATTCAACATTAATTTTGCCATCCTTGTCTTGAGAGATGGTGCAGGCTTGATCGGGTTGGCGATAACGAGTTTTTGCCAGTGCTTTGCAAGGTAAGCTCGGTGGATGGCCGGCTACCCAAGATAACTGTTCTGCCTTTAATGATTGGCTATGCAACCATGGATGGTCCCCTTGTACAACATAGAGGATTTTATTTTCCATGTCTTTGCCAGCAACAAACCACGGTTCACCACTACTTTCTTTGCGACCACCAATGCCAAGGCCTTGGCGTTGGCCCAAAGTGTAATACATTAAGCCTGAATGCTGACGAATAACTTCGCCTTCAGGCGTTTGCATTTCACCCGGTTGAGCTGGAATGTAGCGGCTTAAAAATTCACGAAAGCGACGTTCACCAATAAAACAAATACCGGTACTGTCTTTTTTATCATGGGTGATAAAATTAGCTTGTTCAGCAATGCGCCTTACTTCTGGTTTAGGCAATTCACCGAGAGGAAATAGGGTACGGGATAGTTGATCTTGTCCCAAGGTGTATAAGAAATAACTTTGGTCTTTATTGTGGTCGAGGCCTTTTAACAAATGAAACGATCCTTCACGCTGTTCAACTCGGGCATAGTGGCCCGTTGCGATCATATAACCACCTAATTGCATGGCATGATCTAAAAAGGCTTTAAATTTAATTTCGCGATTACATAAGATATCAGGGTTAGGTGTACGACCAGCGGTATACTCATCAAGAAAATTCTTAAATACAAAATCCCAATATTCCATGGCAAAGTTTGCTTCATGAAAGGGAATACCAATCTTATCGGCAACGGAGTTAGCATCATCCCGATCTTCGGCAATGGTGCATTCGCTTTCTTCAGCGAAATCTACCCAGTTTTTCATAAACATGCCTTCGACATCATAACCTTGTTGTTGTAACAACAGGGCTGCGACCGAAGAATCCACTCCACCAGAAAGGCCAACGACGATTTTATTGTTATTTTGTTCTGACATATTCAATTATGTAATAGGGTTAAAGGATAGCGTTGACCCGCTAAATAATCATTAAAACAATCCATTACCAGTGGACTGCGCATCTCTAATTGTCTTCGCTGTAGTTGTTTTTGATTTAACCAAAAGGCTTGATGGATATCAGGGTCAAGTTCTTGCTCAGCATCAAACTGGATGACATCACCGGTAAAACAATACCGTATATAAGTATCGTTATTAACGGGATGCTGCCAGCGATAAATACCGACCAAGGCGGTTGGTTTAAACAGCCATGCTGTTTCTTCTTGGGTTTCACGAATCACGGCTTCAATCAGACTTTCTCCAGACTCTAAATGTCCTGCTGGTTGATTTAGTGTCATTTTATCGTTTATTTGTTCCTCGACCATTAGGAAGCGGTTTTCGCGTTCGATTACGGCGGCGACTGTGGTTCTTGGTGTCCAAATCATTGGCAGATTTTATCATGGCCAATAGGGAAGTTGGCACTGAAACTTGTTTCCATTGCTCTGGTTCTAGGTCTACAAGGGTCCAATCACCGATGGCATAGCGAATTAAGCGCAAAGTTGGGTGGCCTATCGCTGCTGTCATTCGTCGGACTTGGCGGTTTTTACCTTCGGTTATTTTAAGCTCTAACCATTGGGTTGGAATTTGTTTTCGTTCACGTATAGGTGGATTTCGTGGCCAAATATCAGGTGGGTCGATTAGTTGAACCGTTGATGGCTGAGTTAAACCATCTTTAAGTTCTATGCCTGTGCGTAATTTATCTAGATTTTTTGAGTTGGGGATATTTTCAACTTGTACCCAATAAGTTTTTTCGAGCTTGTATTTTGGATCACTAATGTGATGTTGCAATTCACCTGAATCTGTTAATAAAACCAGGCCTTCACTGTCGCGATCAAGGCGGCCGGCAGGATAGACTTTTGTTATATTAATAAAGTCTTTTAATGTTTTGCGTCCTGCTTCATCGGTAAATTGAGTAAGTACGTCAAAAGGTTTATTGAAAAGGATTAGTTTTGTCATTTGATGGGTGATTGATGTGTTAAAATGTGCGGCTTTCAATTATCAGGAGCCTGCTTAATGGCTTTCGAGAATATCAGTGTACCGGATAATGGTTCAGCTATCCGCGTCAATACAGATTTTTCCTTAGATGTTCCCAATAACCCAATTATTCCGTTTATTGAAGGCGATGGTATTGGTGCTGATATTACCCCAGTAATGATCGATGTTATTGATGCCGCTGTAGCCAAAGCTTATAGTGGTGAACGAAAAATTGCATGGATGGAAGTTTATGCCGGCGAGAAAGCAACCCAGATTTATGGGAAAGACCAATTTTTACCAGAAGAAACCTACCAAGCCTTGAACGATTATGCTGTTTCGATTAAAGGCCCGTTAATGACGCCTGTCGGTGGTGGTATGCGTTCTTTAAATGTTGCTCTACGCCAAACCTTAGATTTATATGTTTGCCAACGTCCAGTGCGATATTATCCCGGAACACCTAGTCCTGTTAAAGCCCCTGAAAATATTGATATGGTGATTTTTCGTGAAAACTCGGAAGATATTTATGCCGGTATTGAATGGGCTGCGGAAAGTGATGATGCTAAAAAACTCATCACATTCCTGCAAGATGAAATGGGTGTGACTAAAATTCGTTTTCCTGACACATCTGGAATTGGTATTAAGCCGGTGTCACGCCAAGGAACAGAACGTTTAGTTCGTAAAGCCGTGCAATATGCTATAGATAACAATCGTGATTCGGTAACGATTGTGCATAAAGGCAATATCATGAAGTTTACCGAGGGTGGCTTTAAACAGTGGGGCTATGATCTGACGGAACAAGAATTTGGTGCAAAGCCATTAGATGGTGGTGAGTGGAAGTCATTTAAAAATCCCAATACAGGTAAAGAGATTATCATTAAAGATTGCATTGCCGATGCATTCTTACAAGAAATATTATTACATCCACTGGCCCATGACGTGGTGGCAACGCTGAATTTAAATGGTGACTATATTTCGGATGCATTGGCAGCACAGGTCGGCGGTATTGGTATTTCACCGGGTGCGAATTTATCGGATACCATTGCGATGTTTGAGGCAACGCATGGTACTGCATCGGCGTTAGCAGGTAAGAATATGGCTAATCCATCATCGTTAATTTTGTCAGCAGAAATGATGTTGCGTCATCTTGGCTGGACGGAAGCTGCTGATCTCGTCGTTGCTGGTATAGCGGGTGCAATTGCTGGCTCGTATGTCACCTGCGATTTGGCTGAAATGGTGGGTGTAGAACCCTTAAGTTGTAGTGATTACGCCGCAACAGTTATTAAACAAATGTAAATTAAGATATTTTGGGAGATTGGATATGAAAGTTACAGAAAATGCCGTGGTAGTTATTGATTACACGTTGACAGATAATGATGGTGAGGTGATTGATAGCTCAGAAGGTGCAGGTCCATTAGCTTATTTGCATGGCGCTGGAAATATTATCAATGGCTTAGAAGATGCGTTATTAGGTAAAGAAGCGGGCGATGAAGTTAAAGCCAGTATTGAACCTAAAAATGGTTATGGTGAACGTGTTGAAGATATGAAGCAAGAAGTGCCACGAGAATTATTTGCCGGTATTGATAATATTGAACTGGGCATGCAATTTCAATCTGAAACTGATCAGGGCCCCGTTATGGTGACGGTTGTAGCGATGGAAGAAGAGATGATTACTGTCGATGGCAATCATCCTCTGGCAGGTATTCATCTAAACTTTGATGTCACTATTCGTGAAGTGCGTGAAGCGAGTAAAGAAGAGCTTGAGCATGGGCATGTGCATGGTGAAGGCGGCCATCACCACTAAAATAGACCTTTGCACGATTCGTGTTTTGTGTCATGACGGCGTTAAAAATAGTCTCAAAATGCTCATTTACATTTGTAAACTGCGCTTTGTCGATTATTTTTGCCTTGCCCTGACGAAAAAATAATTTTCGTTCAAATGCTATTCTTTTGATCATTATTGACGGACTTGTTTAGTCCGTTTTTTTTGTTTTAAATCGGAAAAATCATAAGATATGCACACTGCATTAATACAATTAAATGAGCAATTTGGCATTGAAAACCAGCTTTATTTTGAGTTGGAAAATGATTTCCTTATGATCATTGTTGATAATAAACATGCCAACGCGAAAATTTCAGTTTATGGTGGTCAAGTACTTAGTTATTTGCCAGCTAATCAGACTGAAGATTTACTATTTTTAAGTGAAAAGGCCATTTATCAACCAGGCAAAGCGATAAGGGGGGGCATCCCCATTTGTTGGCCGTGGTTTGCCAATGATACTTCAGGACTTGGCCGACCAGCACACGGTTTTGCACGTAATCAACAATGGAATGTGCTTGCTACGGACGGCAATGCTGATGGCAGTACTCGTGTGGTATTAGCGTTACAACATAATGACGATAGTATTGCTGTGTGGCCGCATGAATTTGAATTAGAACTTGAAATTACAATAGGGCCAACACTTAATATTAAATTAACTACCAATAATATTGGTGGTGAATCGTTTGAACTCACTCAGGCACTGCATGCGTATTTAAATATTGGCGATATTAACGCTATTTCTGTTACCGGTTTGGATGGTGTTGCTTATATCGATAAAACAGATGGCTTTGAGCAAAAGAGTCAGTCTGGTGATTTAGTTATTAACGGTGAGATGGATCGGGTTTATCAGTCGCCGCCATCAAAATTAGTGGTGAATGATTCGGCATTGAATCGTAAGTTAATATTAGAGTCAACAGGTTGTAACACGGCGGTTATTTGGAATCCTTGGGAAAAAAATACGGCCTCAATGGTCGATCTGAAAAAGGGGGACTATAAAGTCTTTATGGGGCTTGAAGCTGCTAATGCTGATGGTGATGTCATCATTGTTCCTGCAGGGGAAAGCCACTGCCTACAGGCAAGCTATTCAATTATTAGCTAAATTAGCTTTGACGCAATTTACCCCGATTAATAAATAACCATTGAATGGCAATGATGGGGATTGCCGATAGGATCTTGCCATCAAGCAATAGTTGATAAACATCATCAAATTTCATAGTGGATACTGAAATATCTTCGTCTTCATGTTCAAGGCCATGGAGGCCGCCAACATCACTAGTATCTACTTGGCCATAAAATAATGTTAATAATTCTGATGTGCCGCCAGGAGAGGTGAAGAAGTCATTAATTTTAATCAATTGTTGTATTTCACAACCTGCTTCTTCAACTGATTCGCGATAAGCGACTTGTTCAGCAGTTTCACCAGGCTCAATGGCTCCTGCTACGATTTCTAATAACCAGGCTTGATCAGGAAATTATATGGCACCAATTCGAAATTGTTCGATGATGACTACTTCATCACGTATGGGATCATAAAGCAGTACTGCGACACAATTACCGCGGTGAAATAGTTCACGGGTAATGGTATTGCTCCAGCCACCTTTATAGAGAGTATGTTTGAGTTCAAAGGTTTTTAAACTAAAAAAACCTTTATAAGGCGTTGTTTCTTTAATGATAGTGAATTGTTTTTTACTCATGAGCGATCTTATTGTATATCGGCTTTAGTTCTATTTTGTCTTAATGGGCTAAAAGCATTATCGGTATTGATACCCTTAAGGCGGCGAAGTACCGCAGTGAACACTGAGCCATCTTTTTCAATATGTTCAAGCTTAACTGGCAGATAGTTTAGTGCTGGAGCACACCACAACGTTGTTTGGCGCTTTGCTTTTTTCTCACGCTGGCGGAAAAGTTTGACCGTTTCAATTTTGCCCAACGGGGTTGAGATAACTTCTTGTTCAAGTAAATTTATGGTGTATGTTTTGAGCCTTCCACCATCAGCGATACGATAGTTAAATGTTGTTTTATGCTCAGCAAGATCGGACATGAGTGCAAATTGATAGACTAGTTTGTCCAATGTTTCTGGTTCTAGTGTTAACGACCAAGGTTGTTTTTTATCATTAATATGTAGGCGATTAGTAGGCCAATCAAAATTGAGCTGCATATACTTATCTTTTTTACCGCCAGTGCGTTGATATAGGTATGTCTGAGGGATAATTGTTTGCCCTTGTTGACGCCATACACTGGTTTCTTCAACAAGATCAGGTTTAAAAAATGCAAATATGCCCTTGGCTTGGGTTGCAGATTTAAAGATCCGAGAACCATCATTATTTGTGGTGAGTGTTTGTTTGAGTTCCCCTGCTTGCAGGGAATTTAATTCAACTAAATAATTAGCTGAAAAATCAGGTAGTTCCTGAGCAAGAAGCCCTTGGGAGAGGGTTAACAGTAGAATGAATCGGATTAATTTTGCCATAATCTTTTACAGCTTTAAGTGATCTTCCTTGCGACTAATTGTTTAATGGCTTGCGGGTAGAGTAAATGCTCTTGTTGTAGCACTCTATCAGCTAGTGTAGTTGCGGTATCATCGGGTAGAACAGCAACTCGTGCTTGTAAGACAACAGGGCCATCATCAAGTTCTGCGGTCACAAAATGAACGCTAGCACCATGCTCCTTGTCGCCAGCATCAATCGCACGTTGATGGGTATGTAATCCTTTGTATTTCGGTAATAATGAAGGATGAATATTAATAAGTCTACCAGAAAAATGCTCAACAAACTCAGTCGTTAAAATACGCATAAAACCGGCTAAAACGACTAAATCAGGGCTGTAGTGATCTATTTCTTTTGCTAAGGCAAGATCAAATAGTTGACGTGATTCAAAATTTTGATGGTCAATGATGGTTGTGGTAATGCCGACTTGTTTTGC
>JAUXFA010000051.1 GCA_030620285.1 Piscirickettsiaceae bacterium | reverse complement strand
ACATCTTAGTTTTACGCTTCAAAAACTCACCAATACGACGCTCACGACTTTGACTCCAGCGAGGATGATCAACTTCTGGATTCACATTAGAATAAAAGCCATATTCTTTGGGTCCTGCTTTCATCCATGCAGAAAGTGGCAATGTTTCAACAAAACGAATACGTACAATTGATTTAATACTCTTAAAGCCATATTTCCATGGCACAACCAGACGAATAGGCGCACCATTTACACCCAATAGCTCCTGACCATAAAGCCCCACTGAAAGAATAGTTAAAGGATTCATCGCTTCATCCATTCGTAAACCTTCGGTATACGGCCAATCTAAGACGGGCCGTTTTTGTCCAGGCATTTGCTCAGGATCATAAAGCGTGGTGAATTCAACATATTTTGCTCGAGAATTTGGTTGAGCTCGCTTTATTAAGTCAGCCAATGGGAAGCCAACCCAAGGGATAACCATTGACCAACCTTCGACACATCGAAAATTATAAATTCGCTCTTCTAATGTAAAGGGACGGATTAAATCATCATAATCAAACTCACCAGGCTTATCACACTCGCCATCAATGACTACTCGCCAAGGTTTGCTCTTATCAGGGAAATTGGTCGACATTTGGGCTGGATAAGTTTTATTAGTCGCAAACTCGTAAAAATTATTATACGTTGTGATTTCTTCAAATGTATTTGGCTGCTCATCCGTAGAATATTTGCTTTTAAGCAAATCTTTAAATGTCGGTACTGGCTCAGCCTCAGCGTAAGCCATTGAACTAGGCAAAATACTTGCCGTACCCACTGCTGCTGCAGTATTTAAAAACTGTCTACGGTTAAGATAAGTTTCGTAGTCAGTGATCTCACTAGCCGCAACCTCACCCAATCTTTTTTTACCAATTAACATTCTACGATCCTTAACAATTAGAGTATTTTTTTGCTATCCAATAATCTGCACTGACGTATTTGCCAGCACCGATAAAGAATAGTGCAAGCAACATAATGAAATAGGTTGTAGCAAATTCAATCCCGTTATTCAAGACTACAAAACCACCATTTTGTGTCAACCATTCGTAATTGCCATGTTCTTGCAAAATAGCACGCGCAGCTTGCAATTGTTCGCTTGGTTCAGCAATGGCTAACCAGCCATTTTTAAGATGAACGGTTAATGCCGCGACAACCATCGTCACCATCAGCGGAATAGTTATCCAACGAACGGCAAAACCTAAAACTAAACAAATTGCTCCAAAATATTCTGCGCCCCATGCCAAATGCGCCATGATCTCAGGGAATGGCAATCCTAATCCCCAATCTGGATTACCAAACCAATCAATTGTGCCTTGTAATGAACTTTCACTATCGAATGGATTCCATTTATTGTTTGAAGCCATCCAAAAAACAGGAGCAAGATAAAACCGTAACGCTAATGGCGCTAAAAAATCTATCGCACGAGTTTTATTCAACAAACCCTGAAAAGTATTTGCCACCTTACAGATAAACATCATATTTCTCCCATCGTTACAAAAAAGGGCTCCGCAGAGCCCTTTATGTCATACATAGTTCAGGCTAAATGAATCACTTGCCCATTGCGTTAGAATAAGAGGTGTTGTTTGACATAAATGCATCATCAACTTGTTTCGCACCACATTTTCCTTCGCCACACTTACCTTCAGCTTTTTTATCGGCGCCACATTTCGCTTCACCGCATTTGCCTTCAGCTTTTTTATCAGCGCCACATTTTGCTTCACCGCATTTGCCTTCAGCTTTTTTATCGGCACCACATTTTGCTTCACCGCATTTGCCTTCAGCTTTTTTATCAGCGCCACATTTTGCTTCACCGCATTTACCTTCAGCTTTTTTATCAGCGCCACATTTTGCTTCACCGCATTTGCCTTCAGCAAGTTGCATATAGCCACTAGACAATTCAGCAGATGCAAAAGGACTGGTATCGGCGCTTGCTAATGTCGGTGATAATGCAAGACCCGCTGTTAATGCAGCACTCGCAGCCAATGCAATTGTCGTTTTGTTAGTAGTAATAGACATGATAAATTCCTATAGTATTTGTTATGATAATTTTAAAAATAACCGGTCATTCTTGACCAAGCTTGTTAACATAGACACACATAAAATGGATTTGTTACAAACCCGATGAAAAATATTTTCAAACCCAAAAAAACAAATGAACAAGCCCTGATAAAACGACTTATCAATGGCGATGGCAGTGCATTTGAACAGATTGTCGCAGACTACCATAATATTATGCTATCTGTTGCAAGGGCAATTGTAGGTGAGGCATTTGCTGATGAGGTCGTGCAAGATGCTTGGATTTCAGCGATTAAGGCTTTACCTAAGTTTGAAGGTCGTTCAACATTAAAAACCTGGTTACTCCATATTGTAAGTAATGGTGCTAAAAGTCGTGTCCGTAGAGAAAACAGGCATAGTTCACTAGACGAAGGTTGGCAATCAGTATCCACTGAAAAATTTGATGATACAGGTCATCGATTTGACAATGTTTACGCTTGGGATAATGCCACACCCGAGGCAATATTAGAAAATGAACAACTACAATCTATAATAGAACAATCATTCCAACAACTACCTGCCCAGCAACGTGCAGCATTGACACTCTATGATCTGGAGGGCATAAAAATGGAAGAAATTTGTAACATTCTTGATGTGTCCGCGTCTAATGTTCGGGTATTACTCCACAGGGCTCGAACAACCCTACACCATAGTATTGAGAAGTATCAGGATAATGAAAAATAATGTATCAATGTAAAGACATTGCTGACGAAGTGAATAATTATATCGATGGCGACTTGCCATTAACGAAGCGTATTGGCTTATTTTATCACCTATTAATTTGCAGTTGCTGCCGTAATTACTTACAACAGATCCGTTCAACGATTTCTGTCATTACAGTGGCTCACCCCAAAGAAAAAGATGAAACAGATACTCAGCAGTTAGCAAAACAGTTACATGAAATGTGTGAAAAACACGATCACTAGCGTTTTTCACCTATCTGATATTTATCTTTCCATTCATCGTATGGCATTCCATAAATAGTTTCACGAGCTTGGCTATAATCCATCGTCAAGCCCTCTTCTTGTGCTGCTGCCAGATACCATTTAGATAGACAATTTCGGCAAAAGCCTGCTAGCTCCATCAAATCAATATTTTGCACATCGGTACGTTCCGCTAAGTGTGCTACCAGACGGCGAAATGCTGCGGCTTCAAGTTCAGTTTGTATTTGTTGTTCCATTATTTCTCTCTTCATATAAAAAACACCGCACTTCATGAGTGTCGGACAAATTAGTTGTATCGGGGTAAGTCTCTAAACATTGAGCCATAACCTGCGAACAACGTTGATGAAAGTGACAGCCCTGAGGCGGATTAGCCGGCGAAGGTAACTCACCTTCCAAGCGAATTATTTCTCGTTGTTTATCTTCATCAAGCTCAGGCACCGCCGCTAATAATGCTTGAGTATAAGGATGTTTGGGTGAATTCAATACTTCATCACGATTACCTTGTTCCACAATTCGGCCTAAATACATCACCGCAACACGATGAGCTAAGTAATTCACCACTGAAATATTATGGGTAATAAACAAATATGATAAACCAAACTCGTGCTGAATTTCCCGCAATAAATTAAGTATTTGTGCTTGAACTGACACGTCCAAAGCACTGGTCGGTTCATCACAAATAATGATCTCAGGATCTGCTGCTAATGCCCGCGCAATACACAGTCGTTGGCGTTGGCCACCAGAAAATTCATGTGGATAACGATGTTTGATATCGGTGTGCAAACCGACACGCTGCAACAAGTCATCTACTCGCTTGGTTTTTGCTGTTGCATCTTTTTTATAGTGTTTGGCCAGCATGCCTTCTTCAATGATCTGACTCACCGTCATTCGAGGATTCATCGAAGCATAGGGATCTTGAAATATAATCTGCAATGACGAACGATGTTGCTTCAACTGTCGTTCTGACATGGCATTTAGTTGCTGCCCCTGAAAGTTTACTTCACCGGATGTGACCGATACTAACTGTAAAATCCCTTTACCAACCGTTGTCTTGCCACAACCTGACTCACCCACCAAGGCGACTGTTTCAGCTTGTTTAAGTGACAAAGTGACACCATCCACCGCACGCACATGACCCACCACACGCTGCAATAAACCTTTACGAATGGGGAAATATACCCGTAGTGCTTTTATATCAAGCACTGTCTTATCTGTTGGCAGTACCTCCGATAAAGGTGAAACGCTATCGGCTTTATTTGACACTGCATGTTTACTGTCAACACCTGGATCAACTAAATGACAACGAATACCATGACCCTCTTGCTGATACCATTGAGGCTTAACGTCATGACAATGCTGCCAAGCATAATCACATCGTTCGACAAAACGGCATCCGGTAAATTCTTGAGTTAATACCGGCACATTGCCTTTAATAACTGTTAAACGCTGCTCTCGCTTTTGTTCCGATGGCAAAGCTTCAAATAATTTATTGGTGTAAGGATGTTGATGCGTGTTAAAAAACTGCTGACGACTCGCTGTCTCAACAATTTGGCCGGCATACATCACCGCAACGTGATCTGCTATCTGAGCAACAACAGCAAGATCATGGCTAATTAATAAAATAGCCATGCCGGTATCTTTTTGAATTTGTTTTAATAGATCAAGAATTTGCGCCTGAATAGTGACGTCTAAGGCAGTGGTTGGTTCATCAGCAATCAGTAATTCTGGCTCCCCTGCCAAAGCCATCGCAATCATTACCCGCTGTTTCATGCCGCCTGATAACTGATGTGGATATTCTTTTATACGTTGTTGAGGGTCAGGAATACCCACAGAATTGAGTAAATGAATAATCCGTTGATGGCATTGTTCCTCATCCAAATCAAAATGCCACTGCAAACATTCTGCTATTTGTTGACCAACGGATAATACTGGATTAAGAGAACTTTGAGGTTCCTGAAAAATCATGGCGATACGACGACCACGAATATGCTCCATATCGACTTCAGATAAGCCCAACAAATCTTCGCCTGTCAATTGTATCTTGCCAGCAACAATACGACTTATTGGTTGAGGATTAAGCCGTAACAGCGATAATGCCGTCATCGATTTTCCACAACCTGATTCACCCAATAAAGCAAAGGTTTGCCCCCGCTCTATAGTGAAATCGACACCATCAACCGCACGCAGCGGCTGCTCACCATTGCCCAACCATGTTTTTAAGCCCGATACTTGCAGTAATGCTGCCGTCATCGTGTTGTTGCCTGCATTCGAGGATCAAAAGCATCACGTACTACATCAGCAAATAAATTTGCGGCTAACACCAAGGTAAACATAGAGAAAAACGCAGCGGTTAATGACCACCACACAATGGGATCACGAGCCATTTCCAAACGGGCACTATTAATCATATTACCCCAACTATTCATCGAAGGATCGACCCCGACACCGACATAGGACAGCACCGCTTCAGCGAGCACTAAACCACTAAAATCTAATACAATTGCAATCATCACAATATGCATCAAATTGGGCAAAATATGGCGATGTAAAATACTAAAACCACCTGCACCTAATGCCCGTGCAGCCAATACATATTCAGCTTCACGTAGTTTTAATGTTTCACCACGCAAAATACGACATAAACCAGTCCAGCTAGTTAAACCCAAAATAATGCATAAAAACAATAAGCGCATATCAGCACGTTCAGCAATCGTGGCAAAATTTTCAGGGTGATTATTCATATAAACCTGCAACATTAAAACTGCCGCCGCGATTAATAACACCCCAGGTATAGAATTTAAGGTGGTATAGATATATTGGATAACATCATCTATCCAACCCTTGAAATAACCCGCTGCAATACCCATAAATATTGCAAAAGGTAACATTACTAATGTCGTTAATGTCCCAATAACCAAGCCTGTTCGCACGCTTTTTAAGGTCTGATAAAGCACATCCTGCCCAACTTTATCGGTTCCTAATACATGATAATCAATACTTAAGGCGGTGATATTAAACCCAAACAATAGCAGCAGCAGCAGCATAAATAATACTGTCCGTAGTGGGTAATCTGATCGCCCCCTACTCATCTCTAGAATTTTTTGTCGTACTTTTATCGCATGGCGTTTGCTTAAATACGCCGCCATCAGCATAAAGACGAAAAGCCATACTAGCAATGCTTGCAAAGAGCTACGCCATATTGTTTGCTGAATATCTAACCATTGGGCTTGTTGATGATTAAGATGAGACCCACCATAAAGTAATTGAGGATAATCATAATCAAGTGCACCAGTAGAAGACGGCTGAATCTCACGAACAAATAATGTGGTCGCAAAGGGTGACGAATAGGTTTTCTCTACCTGCTGCCGTAAAGGTGTGACCGCCAAATCCAAGAGGGTAATAACTTCAGTAGAATAATGCTGCGATCCACCAACACTGTCAATAGGTAGTGCCTGGCGAAAATGAACAGAATCTAATAAACCTATTGCAACATAACAAAATAAGATAATTATCGAAATGACACCACGTTTTCGTTTCAAAACCGACCGCCATGGTGCGATCAAATGAGGGTGTTTACGAATATAAAAAATCGATGCCATAACAACGATCAACAAAAGATAAATTAAGAGATCAGTCCATAAAAAAACAGGCAGAAAAGGCATTATTTTTCAGCTATTATTGAGTCAGTTTTGAAATATCAATTTTTAGTTCACGAGGCAAAGAGAATTCAACTTCCTCGCGACGACCTTGATCTTCATCAGCTTGGCTTACCCCCAAATATTTCAATTTTTCGACAACCTGCTGAACCAATATTTCAGGAGCAGAAGCACCCGCTGTTAACCCAATAACAGTTTTACCATTAAGCCACTCCGGATCAATATCACGCTCATCATCAATCAAATACGATATCGTACCTAACTTATTAGAAAGTTCTCGTAAGCGATTGGAGTTAGAGCTATTTTTAGATCCAACAACTAACAACAAATCACATTGTTTGGCTAAGTTTTTTACTGCATCTTGACGATTTTGAGTGGCATAACAAATATCATCTTTGCGTGGCCCCTCAATATTAGGGAAATATTTTCGCAAGGTATCAATGACAATTGAAGCATCGTCTACAGATAACGTTGTTTGAGTTACAAAAGCCAATTCATCTGGATTTTTAACCTGCAGTTTTGCCACGTCTTCTGGCGTTTCAACCAGATATATTCCACCCTGTTCTGATGAATATTGCCCCATTGTTCCTTCGACTTCAGGATGCCCTTGATGGCCAATCAAAATACATTCTCGCCCTTGCTTTTCATATTTTGATACTTCCATATGCACTTTTGTCACCAATGGACAAGTTGCATTAAACACTTTCAAACCTCGCGTCTTACCTTCTGCTTGCACTTTTTTTGATACGCCATGAGCACTAAAAATCAATGTGCTATTATCTGGAACCTCCTCAAGTTCCTCTATAAAAATAGCGCCTTT
>JAUXFA010000134.1 GCA_030620285.1 Piscirickettsiaceae bacterium | reverse complement strand
TGGAGATCTTCGAGTGTTTTAAATGCTAACAAGCCAGTCGCTTGTGCTAGAGATTCTAAGATCAGCACTCCAGGCATAATGACTCGTTTCGGGAAATGGCCAGTGAATTGAGGCTCGTTGTAAGAAATATTCTTAATACCAACCAAGCTCTCGCCTGGTGTAAAATCAATAACACGATCTATTAATAAAAAAGGATACCGATGAGGTAAAAGCCGTTGAATCTCATGTATGTCAATAGTGTTCAATTATTATATCCTCAAATTCTGTAGAAATATAGATCGTTGCCTATATCTTACGATGGCTAGCTCAAAATGACAAAGCGACTACTGTTACTTATTTTTTGATTCTAGCTGTTTTACACGATCAACAAGTTTATCCAACTGCCTATACCGAACGATATTCCTGCGCCATTGTTGGCTTGGCTCGGCAGTCATACCTGAAGAATAAGCACCTGATTCTGTAATTGACTTGGACACTGCCGTGCCCCCTGTCAAATGAACACCATCAGCTATCTCTAGATGGCCAGCCAAAATTACAGCACCACCAATTACACAATTTTTCCCTATTCGTGTACTTCCTGCTACACCAGCACTGCCTGCTATGACAGTGTTTTCTCCAATAATTACATTATGGCCAATTTGAATTTGATTATCTAATTTCACACCATTGCCAATGACTGTATCTTCCAGTGCACCCCGATCAATAGTCGTATTCGCACCGATTTCTACATCATTACCAACTCGGACACTGCCTAATTGAGGGACTTTAATCCATTTACCCTGATCATTCGCTATGCCAAAGCCATCAGCACCAATAACTACTCCCGGGTGAATAAGAACTCTTTTGCCGATTTGTACAGAATCACAAAGTGTGACATTTGCCGTCAACCGTGTATCTGAACCAATTTTAACGCCACTTTGTACTACACATCCAGGACCAATTATAACATTCTCAGCTAATTCGACAGCTGAGCCAATCACTGCTTGAGCACCAATAGAAACACTGGAGTGAACATGACTATCAGGACTTACTGACGCACTAGCATGAATGCCTGTTTGATGTTGTTTAACTGGATTTAACAAACTAGCAGCTTTCGCATAGGCAACATATGGATCAGCTACAACAATTGCATGATTAGGTACATCAGCTAATGATTGCTCACTTACAAGAACTGCTCCTGCTCGAGTTGCAGCTAAATATTTTTTGTACTTGGTATTGGCTAAAAAGCTTAGCTGGTTAGTTTTTGCGTCCTGTAACGTGCCAACACTATCAACTTGAAAAGTATCATCACCTTTTACAACGCCACCAACAAGGTCAGCTATTTGAGCTAATGTCCACACAGTAATAGCCTAATCCGCTATTTAGAT
Source organism: Piscirickettsiaceae bacterium (assembly GCA_030620285.1). GTDB lineage: Bacteria > Pseudomonadota > Gammaproteobacteria > Nitrosococcales > Methylophagaceae. Next base: position 3,515 of record JAUXFA010000134.1, on the reverse strand, counting down.
TTTGATTTAAGAAGCTCCAATACTTGAGCAGTCATATCAGCTTTGTCACTGGCAAAAATAACCCCTTGATAGATCACTAAGTCATACGACTCTTTTTTTGCCAACTCAACAATAGTTTTTGCAATTTCTTTTTCAAGCTTACGGAGTTCTTCATTACGGCGGATAGACAAATCTTCATTGTATTCATCTTGCAGGCGTTTTAAATCACGCTGATCACTTAAAAGCGCACGTTCTTTAGCTTTACGTTCATCAGCACCCAGGATGGCACCATCTTTAGTAAATTTTTCTTGCTTTGATCGTAAGTTTTTAAGCTTTTTCGCAATTGACTTACTACGAGTTGCAAACTCTTTTTCAAGTCGTACTAAGGCTTGCGTTTTCTGCGGAGATTTATCCAAAACAGAAGCAGCATTCACTACACCAATTTTTAAGTCGGCAGCATTGACAGATGTTGCAACTAAAGCAAGAACCAAATACAACCAAACAAACTTACAATGTTTCACTCTTTATCTCCAAAAAAAACAAATTAACTAAAATGTTGACCCCAATTGAAATTGAAAGGTTTCTGTCTCATCATCATCTTGATCATTATACGGTTTAGCAAGAGCGACTGACATTGCACCAAATGGTGAGATCCAAATTGCAGAAACACCTGTCGAATAGCGCAATAAACCCGCATCAAAATCTTCGTCAACATGATAGACATTACCTACATCAGCAAATGCAGTCAGGCGGAAAGACTTAAGTTGTTTTTTCATGAATGGAACTGGAAAAATCAGCTCAGCAGTACCCGTCGTTAATAAATTACCACCCAATGCGTCACCCTCAATCGACTTAACACCAAGAGTATTAGCTTTGAAACCTCTTACATTACGCATACCACCGGCATAAAAGTTTTCGAAAAATGGGAACTCCTCTGTTCCACCATAAGCATCACCATAACCAAGCTCACCACGTAAAGCGAATGTTAGTGTCTCGGTTACAGGCGTATACCATTTATTTTTATATCGTAATTTATAATATTCTAGCGAACCAATCGGTGTCGCCACGGTAGCACTCAGGCTTTGAGACATGCCCCTCGTTGGTAGAACTGCATTATCACGTGTATCCTTCGACCAACCAACTGATATTGAAAATGTATCATAGTTATCGCCTTCTCGATCTACAAAGTCCTGATATTCTCCAATCACATTATCTGAAGGTAGTTTTACTTTAGTATTTTCATATCCAAGTGATAAAGACAATCGGTTATCTTCTGATATTGGAATACCCCAATTGATGTCAGCACCCCAAGTATCGGTAGAAAACCTGGCGATATTAGCTTCTTCAGCATCTGTCTCACGAAAATATAAATTATAACCCTGACTGATACCATCTACAGTTGCAAATGGATTAGTATAGCCAAAGCTATATACTGTGTTTACACTACTGTTATTAAAACCAAAGTTGATGTGTTTACCGCTTCCCAGAAAATTCTTTTGGACAACATTTGCATTGAAAATCAAACCATCTGAGTCTGAAAAACCTAGACCAGCAGATAAACTACCAGATGGTGTTTCTGCTACATTAAACTCAAGATCGACCTGATCTGTGGTGCCGGGCACAGGGACAGTCTCAACATTAGCATTTTCAAAATAACCTAAACGTTGAATTCGTTGTCGAGATTGTTCAACCTTTTCAGTAGAAATCCACGAGGCTTCCTGTTGCCGAAATTGACGACGTAATACTACATCACGTGTTTTAGTATTCCCCGAAATATTAATTCGGCGGACATAAGCTCGACGACCGGGATCTACAAAGAATGTCAGCGTTACCTGTCGATTCTCACGATCAATATCAGGAACCGCATTAACATTTGCAAAAGCATAACCATCATTACCCAAACGATTAGTCAATAATTCTGAACTTTCAGTAATTACTTTGCGTGAGAAAATGGCATTCTTTCTGATAAGAACCAGCTCAAATAACTCTTCTTCAGGAACTATCAAATCACCTGCCAAACGTACTTCTTTTACACTGTATCGCACACCTTCCGAAATATTAATTGTAATGAACATTTGCTTCTTATCATCCGTGATTGAAACCTGTGTAGATTCCACCACAAAGTCTACATAGCCACGATCCAGATAATAAGAGCGTAAAGTCTCTAAATCCGCTGATAATTTTTGGCGTGAATATTGATTGTCTTTAGTAAATGCGGAGAGAAGATTACCCGTTGTTGACTGAAAATCAATTTTCAAATCATCTTCATCAAACGATGTGTTACCCACTATATTAATAGCATTAATAGTAGCAACTACACCTTCAGCCATAGTAATTCGAATTGCCACGCGATTACGATCTAAAGGTGTCACATCTGATTCTATAACTACCCCATATTTTCCACGGCTAAAATACTGACGTTCAAGCTCGAGCTCAACGCGCTCGAGCATTGCTTGTTCATATACCTGACCTTCTGCAAAACCAAGCTGACGCAAAGATTTTAATAACTCCTTGCTATCCAAGTCTTTATTACCGACAAGCTCAATACTGGAAATTGCCGGTCGTTCATTCACTATAATTACTAATACATCATCCTGACGTTCAACTTGAACATCATCAAAGTATTTGGACTTATATAACGAGCGAATAATGCTTTTTGCATCTTTATCCGTCATCTCATCGCCCACTTTAACCGCTAAGAAGTTAAAGACCGTACCAGCTGAAATACGCTGTAGACCTTCGACACGAATATCTTTGATCACAAAGCTATCAGCAAAAGCTGAGCTGGTCATTATCAGTAATAGTAGCGTTGTGAGTAATTTATTCATTTAATATTGATTTAGAGTTTTTTTTCAGTCGAATGCGTTAGTTTACCTGCAATATCCCTATTCGCCAAACAGTCTTGATAAGTCGTTGAAAAATGCTAAAAACATCAACATCAAAAGTAGAGCGATACCAATCCTCTGTCCTTGGAGCTGGGCTTGTTCTGATAACGGTGTACCACGTAACCATTCTACAAGATACATCGCCAAATGGCCGCCATCCAGTATCGGAATAGGCAATAAATTCAGAATACCCAAACTAATACTTATCATGGCTAAAAAACTGACAAATGAAAGTAAGCCTCGATCTGCAGAGGATCCTGCATATTGGGCGATACTGATTGGACCACCAATATTTTTGCTAGAGACAGCACCTGTCAGCATGCCGGCTATACTCTTTAAGGTTGATATTGAAAAATTCCAGGTTTCATAAAGTGCTTGTCCTATCGCTGCTATTGGTCCATATCGTAATTCTGCTTGTAATCCAGCAGGAACAACAGAATAACTACTTTCTACCCCTGCACCTATCTTCCCAATATTTTCATCCGTCATAATGGGTGTTAGTGATAAATTTATCCTCTCACCCGAACGCTCAATTGTGATGTTTAACAATTTATCTGGATTTGCCCTGATTAATTCAACCCAAGCCATCCAACTGCTGATCATTTCACCATTTGCAGACACCAGCAAATCACCAATTTGTATGCCTGCCTG
>JAUXFA010000063.1 GCA_030620285.1 Piscirickettsiaceae bacterium | reverse complement strand
TTTTGACGTTGATGCAACCAATCATCATAACCACCAAAATATTCACGTACCTTGCCATCTTCATCAAACACAATACTACTAGTTACCACATTGTTAATAAATGACCGATCATGGCTAACTAATAGCAAGGTACCTTGGTAGTTCAACAATAAATCTTCTAATAGATCTAAGGTCTCAGCATCCAGATCGTTTGTTGGCTCATCCATTACTAATAAATTCGCAGGCTGAGTAAACAATTTAGCCAATAATAAGCGATTACGTTCACCGCCTGATAATGCTTTAACAGGCGTTCTTGCCCGTTCAGGGGTGAATAAGAAATCTTGTAAGTAACCAATAATATGTTTTTGATTACCATTAATTTCAACGTGGTCTCGACCTTGTCCCACATTTTCCACCACACTAACCTCTTCATCTAATTGGCTTCGCAATTGATCGAAATAGGCAACTTCTAAATTTGTACCTCGTTTTACCTCACCCGTTTCAGGTTCAATTTTTCCCAGCAATATCGATAATAAAGTACTTTTACCACACCCATTAGGGCCAATCACAGCAATACGATCACCACGGGTAATTAATGTCGTAAAATCATTGAACAAAGACAGACCATCATAACTTTGGCCAATATTTTCAGCCTCAATGACCAACTTACCGCTACGCTCAGCCTCTTGCAGCTGCATTTTGACATTGCCTTGCTTTTCTTGTCGCTGACCGCGTTCACGTCGTAATTGTTCAAGGGCACGAACACGGCCTTCATTACGTGTTCGTCTGGCTTTAATTCCTTGTCGTATCCATACTTCTTCTTGAGCTAGTTTTTTATCAAATAAGGCATTCTGCTGAGCTTCTTCTTCTAACATCGCCTCACGGCGCACCAAGAAATTAGCATAATCACCCGGAAAGCTGACTAAATTACCCCTATCTAATTGCACAATACGTGTTGCCAACGCCTGCAAAAACATCCGATCATGAGTGATAAATAATAAGGTACCACCATAATTCTTAAGAAACTCTTCCAACCAAGTAATAGATGCAATATCTAAGTGGTTAGTCGGCTCATCAAGTAATAAAACATCTGGTTCTTTGACTAAGGCTTGAGCTAATAACACTCGCCGCTTCTTACCCCCTGACAATGATGAAAAATCATCATCGGCATTCAGTGATAGCCGTGTAATAACACTTTCAACTCGCTGTTCAACTGACCAACCATCAACCGCTTCTAATTTATGTTGAGCTTTTTCCAACGCTGCTAACACTTGGGCTGAACTATCTGTTTCTAATTGATGGATCACATGATGGTATTCAATTAATAGTGGTGCTATATCACCTAAACCTTGGGCCACCACATCAAATACGCTACCTTCTGTACCCGCTAGTACCTCTTGCTCTAATCGAGCAATTTTCAAACCTTTTCCTAAAATTTCACCGCCGTCTTGTTTAATTTCGCCAGCAATCAACTTCATCAGTGTTGATTTACCAGCACCATTTCGCCCTACCAAACAAACCCGCTCACCTTTATTGAGTTGAAAGTCTATTTTATCGAGTAAATTAGGGCCGCCAACACTAACGGTAATTTGTTTTACTGACAGTAATGCCACAATTATTATTCTCCTACCTGAGCTGCTTCTAATTGTTCAGTAGCATCAAACCACACCATTTCTGCTTCATCTAAGTCAGATTTAAGGTTGGCTTGCGCTAACAATAATGTTTTTAATTGATCCTTAGCTTTATCTTCATACAGACTACCATCTGCTAATTGTCCCTCAACGGCAGCCAGTTTTTTCTGCAAATTTTCCATTTGTTGTTCCGATTTTTTTACCGTATTTCGTAGTGGCTGTAGTTTTTGCCGAGCTTCTGCTGCGGCCCGCCGATCATCCTTCTTTTTATTACTATTTGGCTCATTAGCTGTTTTAACAGGCTTATTTTTATTTAATAGCCATTGACGATAATCATCTAAGTCGCCATCAAACTCTTTAGCTTGACCATCAGATACCAGCCACAAATCATTGGCTACGGTACGTAATAAATGCCTATCATGTGAAACCACTACTAACGCACCTTCAAAGTCTTGCAGCGCCATTGTTAGGGCTAAACGCATTTCTAAATCAAGGTGATTAGTCGGCTCATCCAGCAATAATAATGCTGGTTTTTGATATACCAATAACGCCAACACTAAACGGGCTTTTTCACCACCTGAAAATGGCGCTACCGGAGCAAGAGCATCATCACCATGAAAACCAAAACCACCAATAAAATTTCGTAATTCCGTTTCTGACGCTAATCTATCAAGCCGCTGCAAATGCTGTAATGGGCTTTCATCTAGAGTTAGCTGTTCTAATTGATGCTGGGCAAAATAAGCAATTTTTATATCTTTGCCTTCTTTGCGTTTGCCTTGTAAAGGTGGCAATACCCCAGCTATTAGTTTTATTAATGTTGATTTGCCAGCACCATTTGGACCTAATAAACCAATTCTATCACCCGGTACCAATGATAATTTCACCTTTGAAATAATGGCTTGTTCGTTATAACCCACCGCAACTTTATCTAAACTAATTAATGGTGCTGTTAAACGAGTTGGAGGTAAAAAACTAAAATGAAATGGTGAGTCCACATGAGCTGGTGCAATTAATTCCATTCGCTCTAATGCTTTGATTCTACTTTGTGCTTGCCTTGCTTTTGTTGCTTGTGCTTTAAATCGAGTAACAAAACTACGAATATGGGCAATTTCACGTTGCTGTTTATTATGTGCTGATTGCTGATGGGCTAAATGTTCAGCACGTGCTAATTCAAACGCAGAATAATTGCCGGTATAGGCTTTCATTCCTTGTTGCTCAATATGCACAACTTGAGTGACAACCCGATCCAGAAAATCCCGATCATGAGAAATCAATATCAAGGTACCTTGATAGTTTCGTAGCCATTCTTCCAACCAATAAACGGCTTCTAAATCTAAATGATTAGTTGGTTCATCTAATAACAATAAATCTGAACGACACATCAATGCTTGTGCCAAGTTCAATCGCATTCGCCAACCACCTGAAAATGAGGTGACGACTGAATTTTCTTGCTCACCCATAAATCCCAACCCATGCATTAATCGACCCGCTCGACTACGCGCTGTGTAACCATCAATCGCTGCTAACCTATCATGTAGCTCACTTTGAAGATGGCCATCATGTTCAACTTCTGCTTTAAGCAATTGCTGTTGTAGCTGTATGTATTCAGCATCGCCTTGTAATACATAATCAATTGCAGGCAAATCAACAGCAGGAGTTTCTTGTGCCACATGAGCAATCACCCAAGAATCAGGAATAAAAACACTGCCATGATCAGCATGTAATTGATCTTGCAGTAAAGCGAATAGACTCGACTTACCAGTACCATTAGCACCGGTCAGTCCAACCTTTTGTTTAGGATGAATAATCAGGTTGACTGATTCAAATAATAACCGCGTACCACGGCGAACTGAGAGTTGGCTAAACTTTATCATGGCGCGCATTGTAGCAGGGCAAGGCTAATCATTCTGTAATGATAATAAAAATAGTCACCGACCATCCTAAGTCAGGATTATCCTAAGCTTATCGAAGGATAAAGAATTTACCATTAATTTAGACCTTTCACCCTTCGTTACACTCAGGGTGAACAAGGTATTATTTCGAGCCAATTATAATGAGGGCAACTGCCAATCAATAACTGTCTTACCATTTTGTTGAAGATACGCATTGGCCTGACTAAAGTGTTTACATCCTAAAAATCCACGATGAGCAGACAAGGGTGAGGGATGCGGAGCTCTTAATACCAGATGCTTTTCTGCATCAATCACAGCGCCTTTTTTCTGAGCATAACTACCCCACAACATAAATACTATATGCTCACAACGATCATTCACTGTCGCAATAACTTTATCGGTAAACTGCTCCCAGCCTTTGCCTTTATGCGCATTAGCATTTGAATCTTCTACAGTCAGTACTGCATTAAGTAATAACACCCCTTGAGTTGCCCAACTTTCTAAATAGCCATGATTAGCTGGTGCAATATCTAAATCTGCTTGTAATTCTTTATACATATTAACCAATGAAGGTGGTGTTCTCACTCCTGGTAATACTGAAAAACACAAACCATGTGCTTGATTAGGCTGGTGATAAGGATCTTGGCCTAAAATAACAATTTTCACTTCATCTAATGGTGTTGTTTCTAAAGCATGAAACCAATTTGATGAATGAGGATAAATAATTTTATGTTGATTTTTTTCAGCTCTCAAAAACAGCTTAAGATCTTGCATATATTGCTGCTCAAACTCGCTATCAAGTTCTGGTTTCCAACTAGGGGCCTTTTCTAAAACCATATAACCTCTCTAATTAATTGCAAAAAACGCATTAAAATCATTGCGTTTTTTCTGTGCTGTTTCAATATTTATTAGTTCAAATATTACTTTACTTCCTGATTGACGCTGAGCCAAATCTGCCAAGTCCAATGAAAACATGGTGCCAATTTTAGGATAGCCACCTATTGTTGGGCTATCTTTTAATAAAATAATCGGCAAACCTTGAGTTGTTATTTCAACGCTACCGTAGCTTATACCTTCCGAAATCATGGTTGACGGAACATTTTGAATACCTTGCCCTTCAAGACGACACCCTGTTCTATCGGATGCACTACTGATGGTATAACGTTGATTAAAAAATATTTGTTTTTGCTGTGAATCAAATTGGTCAAATTGATAGCTCGGTAATAAGCGAAGTATGAGGTCTTGCTTATAATCAGGTACAAAATGTGATGGTATGGCATGTTGCACTGCCTCAGGAACATCAATCTTACTAAGGAGTTCATCTCCCTCCGCCAGCTTCGAACCAATATGTTCACGTAAATTGACCGATCTAGAATTAAACAACTCCTTAGTCTGAAATCCACTTTTTATCGCTAAATAAGATCGAACACCATTTTTTGCCATTGACCACGTTAAAACATCATCAGGTTTGATGCTCAATACATGCCACAATAACTGTTCCTTTCCATTGATTTTGAAATCTAAATCAGCCCCAGTCACAACGATCGAGCTATTTGTCAGTGCCTTTAATTCGCAACCACCAAAGGTAATCTCTAATACCGCATCATTAAAATGATTGTCTAATAAATGATTAGCCCAACAATAAGCATGCTCATCCATCACGCCCGACTGGCTTAATCCATATTGTGCCAAACCAAAACGGCCATAATCTTCAACCAATGATAAAAATCCCGGCTTGATGACTTTAAAACTCACAATATGCCGCCAAGATTCAGATATTGTTGCTTATCAATGGGGAGGAACCGAACATGATCACCCGCGGTAAATCGCGTCAGATTATCTGAATTATCAAGAGATAGATCTATTGGCGTTTGGCCAATAATATTCCAGCCGCCTGATGAGTCAATTGGATAAACTGCTGTTTGATTATCAGCGATACCAACACTACCCGCTGGGATATTAATTCTTGGATTGTGCAATCGAGGCCTTCTAATTCGTTCATCTACTTCACCTAAGAAAGCAAAGGCTGGACTAAAGCCAATGGCATAAACCAAATAAGTCGGTGAGCTGTGTATCTCAATAAATTGTTCAAGATTGAGATCGCTATCAATTAATAATTGCTCTAAATCCAATCCCACATCCAAACCATAATAAACCGGAATTTCAATCAAGTTTGAACTCGATGCACTAGGTTTAAATGGCTTGTTTAAGAACTCTTCTACCTGTTTACAAAATTCAATGTGACTTACTAAATCTAACTGATAGCTGACCATCAATGTTGTATATGACGGTACAACATCGATAATAATTTCACCCAGCTCATCAGTTATTAATTGTCTGTAAAAGCGAATTTTTTCAATCAAATCTGGAGAAGCATGATCACCAAAATAAATAATAATGGAATTTTCACCTGCTAACTTAATACTGAACATCAGCTCTGTTTCAATATCTTAAGTGCTTCCACCGATGCCGGATTATCCGAATGGAAACAAATCGTATCAATATTGTTAGCGTAATCTGAGGAAAAATAGTGGTACTGTTCTACAATATCCTGTGGTTTTTCAAGTATCGCACCAGGCTCACCTCTCGCTATCAGTTGATGTAATTGATATCCCCTGTCAGCAAAAACCTCATACAGAAATTGAATATTTTTATCGGTTGAAATATCTTCAAATAACACCGTATTAATGCCTGACTGCACCACTAAAGACAATGGCAAATCTACGGCATAAATAACATCACACAACACATTCAATACCTCTGGATCTTGCATCATATCATGGTACAAAGCGCCATGAGGCTTGATATATTCTAGGGTTGCACCCTGCTGCTTACACAAGTTTTGAAAATATTTAACCTGCTTATAAACAAGCTCAAACAATTCTGCTGCTGACATTGAATGGCTAAGTCGGCCAAAATTTTCTTGATCAAAATAACTAGGGTGAACACCAATTCGCACACTATGTTGTTTGGCCAATTTAATAGATGCAGCCATACTATCGTCATCACCAATATGGCCACCACAAGCAACACTCGCCATATCAATAAGCGGCATAATCATCTCATCTGGATTTGGCGTTAAGCATTCACCCAAGTCACAATTAATCAGTTTCATAAAGTCTATATTAATGACATTTTCGCTATCGCACCATTGATAACTTGCGTATTTTAAATAGTTATGGAAAAGTGAAACTAAATTGATCAGCCTTCTCGGCTACCATCACACTAGGAATTCTCTTGGATCTCACTAAAGACCCGATCCCTCAATTGCTTAAAAACCTTGCCATTCCCGCCAGTGTTGGCATGTTTTTCAACACTATGTATTACGTAGTCGATAACTTCTATGCCGGCATGTTGTCCTCAACTGCAT
>JAUXFA010000009.1 GCA_030620285.1 Piscirickettsiaceae bacterium | reverse complement strand
TCCTTCGACAAGCTCAGGATGAACGGAAGTTCCCCACGGACGGAAAATCAGGATCAAGCAGAAAGTTCACCCGCATTTATTGCGGTACAAGAATTGTCAGGCGTGATGGTTGAAACAGATGCAGTTGATGATGGAATGGTCATTATTCTTGCCGAACATATCGCAAAACTACACCAATCGAAACAATCAGATTGGGGGCGTATTGGGCACATTGATTTGGATGCTCAACAATGGCCATTACGATTACAAGACACATTGAAACAGTTAGCTGAAAAGCAGGAAATCGCTATTCCTGATGAATTATTAAATGAGGCATTGGCACAAGCTAAAAATTGTACACCCGATGAATTTGTACTGATTATGCTTGATCTTCGTTGGGATCAGTTTTTACAACAAGATGGCAAATTAACCGCATTGATTGATTTGGATGCTTTTGTAGTTGGGCCAAGAGAGTTGGAATTGGTGCTGCTTGAATATCTGCTCACTGAGCAGCAAGCTAAGTTGTTTGCACAACACTACCAACAAATACATGCATTTCCTGATCTTACCCAAGTCAGAAAACCGTATCGTTTATTATTATTTATGATGAATGTGCTGGGTGAGAAAAATATTGAGAGATGGATGAATACTCGATATCAGTGGTAATGGCTTCAATGTGTATTTGTTCATTGTTTTATGGGAGTCCTCTTGAGCACTTTATTAGTTATTATAAAAATAATCATAAAAGTAACAATCGCTATGTCAAAGTAAAAACCACCCCAGTCTGTACCAAATTGAAAATTAAACCGTTGCCAAATCATTGGAAGATAACAAAATAAAGCAACAATACAAATATAACGGGATAACTCAGATTTTGATTTTATGATTTTAATTGCACCAGAGATAACCATAAGAAGTGCACTAGTAAAAAATGAATAATTTACAAATTGTTCACCCACGCTTCCATTGAATGCTAAAGCAAACCAAAGAAAAAGACCTAGAGAGATAAGAGCTATTCCCATTGTTTATATAAACCTAACTTATTAATTACCCAGAGTATTGATTCTGGGTCTTCTCATATTAAGCTGATACCCTCAATCTAGCAATGGCTAAGCTTTATCAAAAAGACTGAGATATTGGATTCTCTTTTTAAACGGTTTCTTGATGGTAGAGCTTTCGCCAACTGATATAACCAACTACCGCTAAGATAAGATATACGCTGTACATTACGATAGTGGCGTAATAGCCATTTTGAGCGTAGAGCACAATAGCGGCAGCATCGATCACTACCCAATATAGCCAATTTTGTATGACTTTTTTGGCCATTAATAGGGTATTCATTACCGAGAATACGGTGACACCAGCATCAAGATATGGGTTTTGTGAGACATTGATAGCTTCTAAATAACGGGCAGTTGCAATGGTTAATACGGCGCCGATGATTAAGAATAAAAATTGCTTTGACCATGACCAACTAGAGATAGGTAAGTCATCTTCATTATCGCCGTGTTTTCGCCATAATAAATAGCCGTAGATCGCCATGCCCATATAATAAAAATTGAGCAAGGCTTGCATGGGAAGTTGGCCTTCCCAAAATAATACGGTGTAAATCAATGTACTGACAAAAGCTAATGGCCAGCACCATTGTGATTCGCGAGCAGCAAGAATGACATAAGCAATACCAAGTAGGGAAGCAGATACTTCCCAGCCTGATAGAGCTAAAAATCCATTAATAATTAAGGTGAATAGCGAGTCGGTCATTAATCAACAATATGTTCGCGATCCATACCGACTAATTTCATCACAAAGACACTTTCGGGTAGCAATGAAAACACACTTTCAATTTCATCCCCTACCGCATCCATTACATCATGGTATTCGCCAAACACTTGTGTGCTGAGGCTATTACGGACTATGTTAAGTTTTGGATTGTCACTGATGCGTTCGATAAATGCCAAAATAGGAGTGACATAATCATCTTTGAGTGGGTAGAAACTGATATCAAGAGAAACTCTCATCGATTAAATCCTTATAAAAAAGAGGGGTCGTTAAAGCCCCTTTAAAATAACACTTAATAGTCGTAGCTAACAGAAAGTCCGATAATGCGTGGATCGCCTTTTTGGGTGTAATTACGATCTGCATAGCCGATAACGGGATCATTACCAAAGAAGAAACCACGAGTGGCATACTCTTTATCAAATATATTTTTGCCCCAAAGTGTTACTTTCCAATCGCCATTTTGATAGTCTATGCTGGAATTAACTAAGGCATAAGAGCTTGATTTATCATTGTGGCTATTCGAGAAATAGAATTCATCTTTGCCTTCTATATTGGCTTTAAATGTCCAGTTTTGGGCGAAGTAAAATTCACTGCCGATGTTAAATTGATAAGCAGGGGCATGGGCTTGTCTGCGACCATTAATCTTAATGCCATTGGCAAGTAAGTCTGGATTATCATATGTATCAAAGGTCGCATCTAATAAACCAACGGCAGCAAACATTCGCCATTGATCATTAACTGACCAGTCTATATCAGCTTCAATACCAATATTTTTACCTTTAGCAGCATTCGCTTGAAAATCAATAAATGCTGGGCCAACTTGTAGCGAGCTTTTTACTTGAGCATCTCGGCGCAAGGCATAGAATACGGCGATATTAGTATTAAGACCACCATCAAGCCATGATGATTTGATACCTGCTTCAAGACTCCAGAGATATTCGGTATCAAAATCACGCTGGTTAGGGGTGATACTGGCATCCGTGTTGACGCCTCCTGATTTATAGCCACGCGATAGTGAGGTATAAAGTAATTGATCATCACTTGCTTGATAGTTCAAACCGAGTTTGCCACCAAAGAGTGCTTCGTCGGTATCAATCTCAAGGGCATTTGAATCTTGATAATCGGCTTCAAAATATTCAATACGGAGGCCTGAAACTAAAGTGAGTTTATCATCAAGATGGGTATCTAATTGACCAAAAATAGCTGTATTTTTAGTGTTGTATTCATTGCCAAGCAAGGTGACACCAAAAACGCCAAAGTCTGAGTTTTGATTCAGATCTTCATCCTGTTCTAAATAATATAAACCGACAGCCCATTCAGTAGAGTTATTGAAGATCCAACCGTTTTCATTTGATAAAGCTCGTAACTCTACCGAGTAGTTTTCACGCTTACGTTTAAATTCTTCAAAACCATTGTAGGAAAAGGCTGGAATAAGCGGTGCATTAAAAGGAACATTACGCCAGTCAGCATCATAACTATAAACAATATCGGATTTGACATAGCTGATAGTCGATTGCAATTGAACAGCATCACTCGCACGCCAATCTGTTTTTAATGAAAAAGCATTGGTCCGTTGTTTATCTTGACCAGGTTCATCGGTCAAGGTGTTGCGACTATTATCGAAGGTGAAAGCATCATAACCATTGTCAATATTGAGGTGAAGGATATTTAAATCAACGGTTAAATCATCACTGGCCAACCATTTTAGCTGGCCTCGGGCAGTGATTTCATCACGATCTTGGGTATTGTCACGGTTAAGAAATTCATTATCAATATAACCATCAGATTGATGTGTGTGAATAGAAAATCGACCTAATAATTTATCGTCTACCAATGGGCCGCCAACGGCAATGCCTAGGTTATGAGTATTGTATTCTGCTATGCCGGTTTCAATATGAATCTCTAATTCATCAGAAGGTTGTTTGCTTTGCATAGTAATGACACCTGCAAGAGCATTAGTACCATAACGAGTGCCTTGGGGGCCACGTAGGATTTCTACTTGTTCAATATCAAATAAGGTTGCAGCACCACCAGTACGACTAAAATCAATGCCATCAATAATCAAACCGACAGAAGGATTAATTGGTGCTGTAAATTGACTACGTTCACCGATGCCGCGAATTTGGAAATATTGGCCGCGAGAGGCACCACTAGATATATTGACATTAGGTGCTAGGTTGAGAATATCTTCAATATGTTGAGCACCACGTGACTCAATAAGATCACTATCAATAGTGGTCAAACTGATGGGGGTTTGTTGGGCAAGGCTAGGTCTAAAATCAGCACTAACCACCATGGATGGCAAGTCAATTTCTGTTGTTTCAGCAAAGGCAGTGCTAGAAAGTGATACTGCGATAGCAGTAGATAAAACTTTAAATTTCATGTGTATCCTTTTTAAGTATCAAAAAGGACAGGGGGATAACGTTTATTTGGTTTACAAATGAGTGTATCTCGGCCTGTCCCTACGCCAGTATTAACTGGATCAGGTTCATAGGGTTTCTTCTTTACAGAAGATCTCAGGCGGTATGCCGCCACCCCTAGGCTTGATAGTGCTATTGCTTTTCTGCAGCAGCAAAAATCAGTGGGTAATATACCTTAAAATGATATTTATGGCTAGCGGTATCGATCATATCAATGCCAGTAACACCTTGTTTTGTGTGGGGATTAGCTAATGCTAGACCGACATGAAGGACAGACGCGTAACTTGCTATTCATTCGCTTTGTTGGGATTTTATGACCGGTATTATCATAGCAGTGGGGGCAGAAAAAGCCTTTTTGATCGGCAAAGATATAACAGCCAGACTTCATTTTGGGTTTGGTGTTTGATATTACAGAACCTTGGATTGAAGCCTGTTCTTCTAGTAGCTGAGATGCTGCTAGAGTAATGGTCTCCAATTCAACTGACAATGAGTTTAATAAGTCGGTGAGTTCAGGGTCATTAGCAAGTTTCTGATGGCCAGAAATCTGTTGCAAAAGTGATTTTGAGTGAGTAATTGATTTGATAATAGTCATAATTTTTAGGCAATTGCTTGTTCGACAATATTACGGGTGAGTTGTGGTGCTAGATATTCAATAAAGGCATAACTATAACCACGCAGATAACTGCCACGTTTAATACCAAGATGGGTGGTACTGGGTTTAAATAAATGGCTGGCATCCATGGCTTGTAAAGGTGAATCTTTAGTGGCATCAAATGCCATGCTGGCGATGATGCCAATGCCTAAATCTAAATCAATATAGGTTTTAATGACATCAGCATCAGTGGCGGTAAAGACGACATTGGGTTCAAGACCTCGTTCAATAAAGGATTGATCTTGTTGTGCGCGACCGGTGAAGCCCATTACATAAGTCAGAATAGGATATTGAGAAATTGCTTCAAGTGTTAGTTTTTTCTCTAATAATAATGGATGATTAGGTGGAGTAATAATAGATCGGTTCCAATCATAACAAGGCAAGATAGCGAGTGATTCAAATTGAGCCAAACCTTCGGTGGCAATAGCGATATCAACTCGACCAGTAGCTGCCATTTCGGCAATTTCAGTGGGGGTTCCTTGCACCATATTGAGATGGACATTGGGATAATGTTGCGAAAAAGATTTGATAGCTTTAGGTAAAGCGTAACGTGCTTGAGTATGTGTGGTGCCAATGGATAATGTGCCAAGCTGATCATCTTTACTGTCAGCAGCAAGCTGGCGAATATTTTCAACATCCATTAGGACACGATCTGCCATTTCAACCACAGAACGACCAACCGGTGTTAGGCCGGTTAAACGTTTACCATGACGTTCAAATATTTTTAAACCGAGTTCATCTTCAAGTTGTTGTACTTGATTGCTAACACCCGGTTGAGAAGCGTGTAAGGCGTTGGCAGCAGCAGAGACACTTAAACCTCGACGGGCAATTTCTCGTACATATTTTAATTGTTGTAGTTTCATAGCTCCAAACCCATATACGTTTTAGTTATAACAATAGTTAATAATATTCATTGATAGAATATTATTAAATGATAAAATTGTCACCTTTTAAAGTATTGAGTAGACATTAGAACGGCATGGAGTGGGGATATACATTAGCAGGATTATTTGTCGGTATTATGGTCGGAATGACTGGTGTGGGCGGTGGATCGCTAATGACGCCGATATTAATCTTTGGTTTTGCTATTCAACCGGTGGTTGCTGTCGGTACCGATCTGTTATTTGCTGCGATCACTAAAGCTGGTGGTGTTTGGGCCTATTGGCGTCATGGTGTGGTGAATTGGCGCGTTGTAAAAAGATTATCAATGGGTAGCCTTACCATGACAATACTCACATTATGGGCATTGAACCTGAGTGGTGTAGACCAAGGTCAGCATGATCAATTTATTACCTCAGCTCTTGGAGTTGCATTAATTTTGACATCAAGTGCACTGCTACTGAAAGGTACGATTTCAGGAATGTTGCAAGCAAGAACCGGCAATCCTGTTGTGAGTGCAATATATAAAGTACGTGAAGATGAAAAACATAAAGCATTAGCAACCATTGTCACCGGTGGTTTTTTGGGTGTAATGGTGACATTGTCATCTGTTGGTGCCGGAGCGATAGGGGCGGCTATTTTGTTGTTTCTCTATCCCAGAATGAAAGGGGTGGAAATAGTGGCAACTGACATTGCGCACGCAGTACCGTTGACGGCTATTGCAGGCTTGGGTCACGCAGCCGTCGGTACGGTAGACTGGTCCTTGTTATCCTATTTGGTATTGGGCTCATTGCCAGGAATTTATATTGGTAGCCATTTAGGTGTAAAAATACCAGAGCAAGTAATGAGGCCATTATTGGCGATATTACTCTTGGGCGTAGGTATCAAATGTCTGATGTAATAGAGGCTGTTGATCTGACTTTATATGGTTGCCCATTGCATTATATTAAAGCCAGGGCAGCATTGCATGCTATGGAGAAAGAGCAAGAACTATTCTTGCTTGTGAATAATGGCGATGCGGTAAATGAAGTTTTGCGAAGTTTGCGTGGGGATGGCCAGATTTGTGAGGTTTCATTAGTTGAACCATTAATAACAACGATTAAGGTAACGAAGAAATATGACCGAAATCAGTGAAGCCTTAACAGCTAAGATTAAAGCTGTAAAACAGATATTGACCGATATTGTGGCAAATTATAATCCGGCGACATTAGCATCGAGCTATGGTGCTGAAGACATGGTATTAATGGATTTGATCTGTAAATTTGCACCAGAGATTGAAATTTTCTCTCTGGACACAGGCCGTTTGCCTCAAGAAAGCTATGATGTAATGCAAGACGTTAAAGCACACTATAATCGAGCAGTGAAAGTGTATTTTCCTGAGACGAGTGATGTTGAAGCATATGTCATTCAGCAAGGTCCTAATGCATTTTATGACAGTGTGGCATTACGAAAACAGTGCTGCGGAATCAGAAAAGTCGAACCATTAAAACGTGCTTTGACGGGTAAAAAAGCATGGTTGACCGGAATGCGGCGATCACAAGCAGTGACACGAAGTGAATTACCAGTGTCAGAATATGATGAAGATCATAGCTTGCAAAAGTTTAGTCCACTGACGGATTGGTCAAATGGTGATGTGTGGGCATATATCAAAGCATTTGATGTGCCGTACAATAAGCTACATGATCAAGGTTATGCCAGTATTGGTTGCGCACCTTGTACGCGTGCGGTTACTGCCGGTGAAGATATTCGTGCTGGTCGCTGGTGGTGGGAAGATCCAGAAAATAAAGAGTGTGGACTTCACGTGAAGTCTTCAACATTAGAGAAATAATATGACTAAAAAATTAACTCATTTGCAACAGCTAGAAGCTGAAAGCATTCATATCATGCGTGAAGTAGCAGCGGAGTTTGATAATCCGGTTATGCTGTATTCCGTGGGTAAAGATTCGGCTGTAATGTTGCACTTGGCGATGAAGGCTTTTGCGCCAGGTAAGCCACCATTTCCATTGCTTCATGTCGATACTACATGGAAGTTTAAAGAGATGATTCAATTCCGAGATCAGCGGGTGAAAGACTTAGGGTTGGAACTGCTTGTTCATAGCAATCAAGAAGGGATCGATGAGGGGATTAATCCTTTTGATCATGCGCGCTATACCGATATTATGAAAACAGATGCGTTGAAACAAGCATTAGATCAATATGGCTTTGATGCAGCCTTTGGTGGTGCTCGACGTGATGAAGAAAAGTCGCGTGCTAAAGAAAGAGTGTATTCATTCCGTGATAAAAATCACCGTTGGGACCCAAAACAACAACGACCAGAATTATGGAATACCTATAACAGTAAAGTTAATCAAGGCGAAAGCATTCGGGTATTTCCGTTATCAAACTGGACTGAGCTTGATATTTGGCAATATATTCATTTGGAAGGTATTCCTATTGTGCCGCTTTATTACGCAGCTGAACGCCCCGTTGTTGAGCGCAATGGTTTGAAGATCATGGTTGATGATGACCGCATGCGTTTAGAACAAGGCGAAGAGCCTAAAATGGAAATGGTACGTTTCAGAACCTTAGGTTGTTACCCACTGACCGGTGCCGTTGAATCTAACGCCCACACTTTGCCAGAAATCATACAAGAAATGTTATTGACCACTACTTCAGAGCGCCAAGGCCGAGCCATTGATCATGATGAAGCCGGTTCAATGGAGAAGAAAAAACAGGAGGGCTATTTCTAATGTGTATTCATCTGGATTGTCTTATCGCCCGACTTCTGTGTTGGATGTCTTTCTACGATTCTCAGAAAATATCCGCCTTGAATTTGGCTAATAACCCTAATGAATATGGATACGCATAATGAGTACTGATAACAACTACCAAACAGATAGCCTCATCGCCACTGATATTGATGCCTATTTAAAACAACATGAAAACAAAGAAATTTTGCGTTTTCTAACCTGTGGCAATGTGGATGATGGCAAAAGTACACTAATTGGTCGCCTACTTTATGATTCAAAAATGATTTATGAAGATCAATTAGAATCAATTACTAAAGACAGTATAAAGTCAGGCACAACAGGTGAAGCGGTTGATTTAGCGTTGTTAGTAGATGGCTTGCAAGCCGAACGTGAGCAAGGTATTACCATTGATGTGGCATATCGTTATTTCTCGACAACCAAACGTAAATTTATTATTGCGGATACACCGGGTCATGAACAATACACCCGGAATATGGCAACAGGAGCATCAAACTGCCAGTTAGCTGTGATCTTGATTGACGCTCGATATGGTGTGCAAACTCAAACTCGTCGACATAGTTTTATCGCTAATTTATTAGGCATTAAACACATCATTGTTGCCATTAATAAGATGGATATTAAGGATTATAGTGAGCAGGTTTATAACGACATTCGTAAGGATTACACCGCGTTTGCTCGAGAACTAGAAATGGACGATGTGCACTTTGTGCCGTTGTCAGCCTTAGTGGGCGATAACGTCGTTAATAAAAGCGAAAATATGCCTTGGTATCAAGGTGAAACGTTAATGCATTTATTAGAAAATATTGAAATTTCACAGGATGCAAATGTTAATGATATGCGTTTCCCGGTGCAGTATGTCAATCGACCTAATCTTAATTTCCGTGGTTATTGTGGCACCTTAGCATCAGGGGTATTAAAACCGGGCGATGCTATTACTGTATTGCCATCAGGTGTTGAAAGTTCTGTAAAATCTTTGGTGACCTATGATGGTGATTTAGAGGAGGCGATTTCGGGTGAAGCAATTACCGTTACTTTAGAGGATGAAATTGATGCCAGCCGTGGTGATATGATTGTGCACCGCAATCACCAACCGCATGTTGCCAGCCATTTCAAAGCAACAGTGGTGTGGATGACAGAAAAACCATTAGTCAGTGGCAAACAATATAATTTTAAAGTAGGCGTAGGCGAAAGCACCGGTATTTTAACCAGTATGGATAGCCAAATTGATGTGAACACACTGGCTGCAAATGATGCCAGTGAGTTAAAGCTAAATGAAATCGGCCAGTGTGAATTTTCATTGGGTAAACCGGTAGTATTTGATGCTTATAAACGCAACCAAAATACCGGCTCATTTTTCATCATTGATCGTCTAACCAATGTCACCATTGGTGCTGGAATGATTACGGAAGCCGTATCAGGCTCTCAAGCACAACAAGTGATTAGTTCGGGACATATTTCTGAATTTGAAATTGAATTAAATGCTTTGATTAGAAAACATTTCCCACATTGGGATGCAAAAGACTTAAAAGCTTTGCTAAAATGACACACTAAGGCAAGTTGGCCGCAGTAGCCAGCTTGTCCTTTTAAAATATAACTATTTAAGTTTCTGAGTTATTCTCCAGTTTCAAGAATATGAGCGTATTCGTCTTCCAGTCTATCAAGGATGGAAACAACATCATCACTGGCTTGTTCCATCTGACGTAGATGTTTCAGACTTTGTTCTTTTTGGCCTTGAACATGTGTCTGTAATGCAGATACACCTTCATTATGGACAAAGGAGTGAGGGATATCTAGGCTACGAAATGTTGCTGAATTGGTAAATAATTCGGCACCTTCACCTTCGAAATACCATTTTCCTAAACGGCATTGAGTATGATTGGCAAAATCTTGTTCTGTTTTAGTAGATAGTTCGAAGATGACTTTATAAATTTCAAGTTTATAAAGTAGATGGTCCATTTTTATAAGCTCAATAAATCTAGCTGCAGAGGAGTGGTTAATGACTGAGGTCATATCTGCTGCAAGCCCCATCACTTCATTAATTACGATGCTGACAGAGTCGATAGATGCTTGCATATGTTGCATTGCTTCAAGCATTTTATCAAAACTACTACTAGTAGCCTCTGCATTGGTCGCAATTTCTTCAACAAATACTTGTATTTCGCTAGTAGCGTCCTCGGTTTGTCCTGCCAATTTTCGAACTTCATCAGCCACCACGGCAAAACCACGGCCATGGTCACCTGCCCTAGCAGCTTCAATTGCTGCATTTAAGGCTAACAAGTTGGTTTGGCTTGATATACCCGCAATAGTATCGGTAAAAACTGCGATACTTTGACTGGCAGTATTTAGTTTTTGAACAGCGCCAACACTGACAGTAGTTGATTCACTTAGTACACCAATATTTTTTTTAATGGTATCTAGAGTAGTGCTACTCTCAGAGAAGAGCTTTGATGCTTCTGACAATTTAGCTTGTTCATTCAACAATTCTTGGGTACTAGTAGCTGATTTTATCCGAATCTCATCTAAGGTTTCAGTGATACCGACACATAGACCAATTTCTTGTCTTGTCTGTTCTATTTCTGCAATGTGTCCAGATTCTTTTTGAGCTAAAGACTCGGGTAAACTTTGTATCAGAGATACAGTTTCTAATTTGGAAGCCTGCAATTCCTGCTCTAATACGGAGATGCGGTTTTGTAGTTCTTGCTCTTTTTTCTTATTGTGAAACCACATTTAATTTAGGTCCTAATAAATAATAGAGATCTATCCCCTGATTGAAATATTAGTCCGTGTAATATTTTTATTTACCACTGTATCGGCAGTAATTTTGGAAACATAACTATATTATTATATAGTTATGTTTGTAGAGGTTTCTGCAAAGATTGGCTATAACAATATTTGTTGCCATTGTTGACATTTCTGTTCAAATGTCATGGCTGCATGGGCTGGGCTGGTGGAAGGTAGTCGTGTTTGGCTCAATTGTTTAAACGGCTTATCTAAGTTTGGTACTACATGTTGTTTAAAGACCTGTTCAGCTTTAGCGCCGTTAAAGAATATAGTCTGAATTTGATTATGCTGTTGTAAAAACAAATTAAAGTCATTGGCAATCATGCTGCTGGTGTCAATATGTTGGTCTAAACTTCCTTGTCGTTGACAGGATTTTAGTGCATCCCATACAGCGACATTGTTTTTAACCAAACATTGGCAGCGTTGTTGATAATTTAGCTCTTTATCTATATTGAACAGAGCCAGCATGATGGGCCAAAATGCATTGCGGGGATGGGCATAATATTGCTGTTTCTCTAAGGATTTAACACTTGGCATAGAACCTAGGATTAGGATTCGTGCATGTTTATCAGCAATAGCTGGAAAGCCCGTTTGTAGTGACACTATTGATATCGATTGCCATTATGTTCTATCCAACCACCGATATGACGTTTAGCAGGATCATGATGAGTCCAATGAATTACCCCACCTTTATTGTTCCATTCGTATTCGCCATAAACAGTGACAATATCACCCTTTTGCAGATCATCTATTCTAGGGGCGAGATCAATATTGTGTGCGATTAAGATTGTTTGGCCATTCGCTAGTTGGATAAGAAAGCGTTGATGGCGGCTACCCTCTAAATCATCACGAAGTAGTTTAAATACCTGAGATGTTACGGCGACTTGAACATCACTTTGTTGCTGCTGAATAAGTTGTTCAATATTACTTTGTTGATTTGAATTAGAGTAAGCTTGTTCGGGCTCAAGTTTACTGGCGAAATAACCAATAACAATAAAGGCAATAATAAGCCAGATACGGTGTTTTTGACGCGATGCTTTAGACATGGGGTGTATGTTACTCGTTATGGCAATGTAATGTGGGACTGACTTAATACTCTATAGTGTAAATTATGCAGTAATATTGGTCGAATTGTTGTCATATATGAAGGTATAAAAATATTTAAGGTGATGATGAAGAAACCGCAACAATACGTAAGCTCTCCCATAACACGTAGGCATTTTGTGTTGGGTGCTTCATCGGCATTAGCTTGTGCTGCATTGCCGTGGTCGCGATTAGCTTTTGCAAACAATCACCCTATTGCGACACCGACCTTACAAGGCCGGGATTTTAATCTTGATATTGGTTTTCAGGAGGTAAATTTTACCGGTCAACAACGTATTGCAACCACGGTAAATAATTCTTTACCTGCTCCGACGCTACGCTGGAAGGAGGGTGAGCGAGTCACACTTAAAGTCACTAATCATTTAGCACAAGATAGTTCTATTCATTGGCATGGCATGATCTTACCGACCAATATGGATGGT
>JAUXFA010000099.1 GCA_030620285.1 Piscirickettsiaceae bacterium | reverse complement strand
TAATGACAGATTTTAGAGGTGGACCAGATGACTAATACCGATGATGTTTTTTTTCAACAGGGTGATGTGTTATTTGATACAGAAAATCCATCCACAGACGCATATTTTATTATGGAAGGCTCAGTCGAACTTCAGTTAAGTTTGGCTAATAAAAATCTGACATTAAAAATAGAAGCGAATCAGTTTGTTGGTGATGCTGCTGTTGCTGTCACGAATAAAGTTGATAGAGATAACTTGGCATATCAAGGACGTGCAATAGCGCTTGAGCCTGTAAGGGCTGCTGTAATCCCTATTGCAGATATAAAGCAAGAATTGGAAGCATGCCCTCCTTTGCTTAAGGCATGGTTTACATCATTCATTAGTCGTGTTCTTGTCGTGGTAGAAGAGCTTTCCAAAGACTAGGAGGTATTAGCTATGATTACAGCAACTACACATACTCTTTCAGCTGAGCTTACCAAGTCGACGCAAGATTTCAGGTCAATACTTGACCAGAGAGTTAGCGCTAACGAAAATGAAGTGTCAACACCACAAGAGCCAACTGAAGGTACCGTGCCTTTAGAAGCGGTACAAGAACCAGAACAAGCTCAAGAAACCACCATTGATTATGAAAAGCTTAATTCAGATATTGAAAGTAGAAGGGAGACGGCTCGTCAGGCTGCTGTTCATATGACTGAACTACAGCATAAAAAGAATATGGTGGATACATATATGAATGCGGCATCTGATGATGATACGAGCAGCAGTTCAGAAATAGAGCCCCTTGAGGTTTATCAGACAAGTTTAAAATATTCTCGAAGAATGGATTTAATAAATGCTTTTGAAGCTGTAGCACAGAATGAGTCAAATAGCCCACATATAAGTGTTCTTGTTTAGTGCCGTTAATAATTAGGCATGCAAAAAATGATAAGTAAAGATGACAATAACCTACAAAGAAATTCAGTCGAATCTTGTGAAGAGAGAAGCGACAATGAGTAATAGTTACTTTAATTTATCATCGCTCATTATATTGATATGTTGCTGTGCGTTGGTAACAGGTTGTTCCACGCTTAAAGTTGAAAATAAACGTGAATTTTCCATAGCTTTTTCTGATTCGATACATACGTCTCTTGGGCAAATATCTGCCACAGCTGCTGCATCACATATTGAAGAGTCAGGATTCCTAATCTTGAACACAGGACAGGATGCTTTACTAAAACGATTTGTATTGCTTGATGCAGCAGAACAAGCAATTGATTTGCAATATTACATTTGGAATAGTGATAAGTCTGGCAGCTTATTAGCACAACAAGTATTACTTGCTGCTGATAAAGGTGTGCATGTTCGCTTGTTACTAGATGATTTTAGTGTGGCTGGACGTGATTCGCTGCTACTTCTTATGGATGCCCACCCTAATATAGAAATACGTATTTATAATCCAAATGCATCAAGAAAAGGGGCGGTGAGAAAGTTATTAGGCTTTATCGGTGACTTCGGACGCCTTAATCAACGAATGCACAACAAATCCTTCATAGTCGATGGCAGTGTAGCAATAGTGGGCGGCCGAAATATAGGTGATGAATATTTTGATTTGAATCATGAATTGAATTTCCGAGATAGAGATCTGCTTACTATTGGTCCTGTAGTGGCTGAAGTGAGTAAAAGTTTTGATGCCTACTGGAATAGTGAACGTGCTTTTTCAATAACCAACCTTGCTAAAGGGCTCACTGATAAGTCTGAAATATTGGCCTTTAGAAAGGAGGTTGAGGATAAAGTTCAGCAAGATAATCTTGCGATGTCATCTACCAGTCCCAGTTTTGAATCTTTATTTAACAAGATGATTTGGGCGCATGCAGAGCTGGTATATGATCAGGTTTTAGCACTAGATGAAAATGACCACAACACGCGTAAACGCGTTGCTAATGTTCTAAGGGAAATGGCTAAAAAGACTACTGGTGAGTTGTTGATTGAATCTGCATATCTAGTGCCAGGTGATGAGGGAGTGGCATTACTGAAAGAGCTTACAGATAAAGGCGTAAAAGTGAGCGCATTAACAAACTCACTCGCATCGAATGATTTAACAACCAATCACTCAGGTTATGTTCGTCGACGGGAAGAGATGATTAAAAATGGTGCTGAACTGTTTGAGATCAGACCTGATGCCCAATCTTGTCAGCATTTGATTTCCACTCCTCATAGCTGCGACGACGATACTTTATTTGGTTTACATGCTAAATCAATAGTATTTGATAGAAAGGCTGTATTTGTAGGCTCATTTAACCTTAATCAACGATCTATATACCTCAACAGTGAGTTAGCATTGATAGTGTACAGCTCCGAATTAGCAGACATAATTGCACGTGATATTAAGGAAAATATTTCACCAGAGAATAGTTGGAAAGTTACTTTAGATGACAAGGGTGACTTGCAGTGGACGGGTATCAAAGATGGCGTGATTATAAAATACAATCATGAACCTGAAACGGCTTTCTGGAGACGCTTTAATTCAAGATTTCTCTCAGTATTCCCAATGGAGAAATATCTGTAATTTCATATCCAAAAGGAATAAAATGGTGTTATTGATTGGACAACTATAGAGAAAGGGATATTGATAATGAAGATTGGAACTACTGCACTAGGACTTAGTGTTTTATTATTAGGTCAAGCACAGGCTGCACAGTATGTGTTTCCTGAAAATGGACAATCTGCTGAACAGCAAGGTCAGGATGAATATTATTGCCATAATTGGGCAACAAAGCAGACGGGATTTGATCCTACTGCAATAGCACAACAAACTCCTTCTGCAAAACCATCTCAAGCCCAACCTGGTTCTGGAGCTCGTGGGGCACTTAGGGGTGCGGGTCGAGGCTGGATAATCGGGGAGGTGTCTGGCGGTGATCATGGTGATGCAGCACTTGCTGGCGCAGTTTTAGGTGGGCTTAAAGGTCGACGTGATAGTAGGTCAGATCAAGAGCAACAAAACCAACAGATTAGCAATGCTCAGCAGGGGCAACAAGCAGACTATTTTCGAGCACGCGCGGCCTGTCTTGAAGCTAAGGGTTACAGTGTAAAGTAATTATCTGTGATTTAAATTTTTTGATTATGAAAAAAGGGTAGATTTATGAATATACGACAACTTAGTAGCATTATTTTGATAACAGGCTTGGCCTTTTTAGGTAATTCGATAGCATGGTCTGCCGATGACGTGCCAAGTAGTGCCTTTATTGATGCTAAGGTCGAGTTGACACCTGTTCCAGATAAAAAGGGTGCTTATCGCTATATAAAACCTGAGTTAGATTTAGCAAAATATAACAGTATTCTGATTGAGCCAGTGGAAATTTGGCTCCATCCAGACTCTGAGTATAAAGGGATTGAACCTGATACCTTAAAAGCGATGGCAGATAGTTTTTCACAAATTCTGGTTAATGAGCTAGAGCCAGAATACACGGTTGTAGGTAATGTCGGAGCTAATACCTTAGTTGTTCGTTTAGCTATTGTAGGATTGAAAACCAAGAAGAAAAAACGAAGTTTATTAGGCTATATCCCCGTTGCATTGGTTGTTGGAGCATTGAATACCAATGCTTTGAAGCGAGTGTCGCTTGTTGATGCTGGTATTGAAACTGAGGTGTTAGATTCAATTACGGGTGAAACGTTAGCTGTGTTAGTTGACACGGGTATTAAAGTACCTGAATCGAAAAGCAAAGAAGGTGAGCTATCATGGAAAGATATAGAAATGAGCTTACGATTCTATGCTAAACGTTTTAAAGCTCAATTAGATGCTGGAAAATAAAGCTTGTTCAGACTGTATTGGTGTTTGGTAAATCAGACGATTTTAGATTAATCATTATTTTGATTTTTCTGAGATTGTCGCCTTTTTGATAAATCTAGTGGTATATAAAATGCAACAATTTTCAATGGGCTTAATTATAGTGTTATTTAGTACACTTTCTTGGGCTAGTAACGACTATGGCTATCCGATTGACAATGCACTCGCGGCAACTGTTATTGGAACCCCGAAGGAATATATCGCTTCGCTACCGAGTAATATTCCGCGTGAGGAGATGAAGCTAGTAGTTTTTCCTGATAGAGAAGTGGCGGATTTCATTCCAAATAAGTCACTTAATTACACCTTAGTCAGTCAAAAAAATGCAGCGCCGTTAATATTTTCAATAGCGGGTACGGGTGCGAGTCACCGAAGTGCAAAAATGCAATTACTTGAGAAAGCTTTCTACCAAGCTGGATTTCATGTTGTATCGTTACCTTCACCAACTTATGCTAATTTCATTGCTACAGCATCTACTACACAAGTACCTGGGCATATCATTCAAGATAGTGCTGACTTGTATCACGTTATGCAGGTGATCAAAGAACAGATTAGTAACAAGGTGGAAGTGACTGACTTCCATATTACAGGTTACAGCTTAGGTGGTGCTCAAGCAGCCTTTATTGCAAAGTTAGATGATGAACAAGGCATATTGAACTTCAAAAAAGTATTAATGATTAATCCGCCTGTTAGTTTATTCAATTCTGTTTCAATTCTAGACCAGATGTTGGAAGAAAATATTCCAGGAGGATTGGATAATTTCAATGCCTTCTTCAATGATTTGATGGATGAGTTTACTCAAACTTACACTAAGCTTGAAAATGTCGACTTCAATGATGATTTTCTCTATCAAATTTATGAAGAAAAGCAAGAGAATATTAATATGTCGAGAGTGGCAGCGACTATTGGCATGTCATTTCGGATCTCATCATCGAACATGATATTTACTTCAGATATTGTGACTAATGGCGGCTATATACTGCCAAAAAATCATAAGTTGGGAAAGACAGAGTCAACTACTGATTACTTCAAAGTATCAGCTCGGGTTAAATTTACTGATTATTTTAATGAGCGCTTTTCCTCATTTCATCTTGCTCAAAATCCAGGCATGACAAAAGACCAGCTTCTTGAACAACTCAGTTTGAGGAGTATCTCTAATTATCTTAGTTCTACGGACAAAATTTCTGTGGTACACAATGAAGATGATGTCATCTTGGCTGCTGGAGAAATCAATTTCTTTCGTGATGTATTTAAGTCACGGGCACATATCTATCCTAAGGGCGGCCACTGTGGAAATATAGCCTATAAGGATAATATCAATTATATGACCAACTACTTCAAAAATTAAGGGGGGAGCACACATGAATTTTCAATTTCAATTTATACACAGTAGATTGCTACCCTCTATCATTGGTGGCTTGATACTGCTGTCAGGTTGTAGTGCTATTCCAGAAAAGCAGGCTGGTGAACTTCCTGCACAGCATACGGTTGAATCTGTTGTACGTGACGATGTTACCTACGCAATCGACGTTTATGATCCTTGGGAAGGATTTAACAGGGGCATGTATCGGTTCAATGCAGGTTTCGATCGTTATATATTCTTACCTGTTGTGGGTGCTTATTCGGCTGTAATGCCTGATGTTATGGAAGATGGTGTCTCTAACTTCTTTAAAGTCGGAGGCCAAGCGGTCTTAGGAAG
>JAUXFA010000211.1 GCA_030620285.1 Piscirickettsiaceae bacterium | reverse complement strand
GATCACAGTTTTCTCTGGTTAAACGACGAATTCCACGACCTTCTGCCCCCAATATAATCGCCAACGGCCCCTTTAAGTCAGCATCAAATAATGGTGTTTCACTCTCACCTGATGTACCGACTAACCAAACTCCACGCTGTTGTAATTCACGTAAAACACGCGCTAAGTTTGTAATTTGAATAAAAGGCAGTCGTTCTGCAGCACCACTTGATACTTTTAAAGCCGTATTGGTCAAGCTGGAAGCACGATCCTTTGGCGCAATAACCGCATGGGCACCCGCCGCCTCTGCCGTCCGCATACAAGCGCCCAAATTATGAGGATCTTGCACTCCATCCAAAATCAATAAAAATGGCGATTCATTTAAACCATCTAATAGTTTAAACAAATCTGTCTCATCTAAATTACCCAGCGGGGTACATCGTGCTATAGCACCTTGATGACGCGCATCTGGCACCATCTCATCAAGCTCTTCTCTGACAATCTTTTGCGGTGTTATGCCATGTTTTTGGGCAGCTTTAATTAAAGCAACAATACGAGCATCTTCACGTTCATCTGCTAACCAAATTTCTTTTACTCGGCTAACAGGAACCTCAAGCGCAGCTTGTATCGCATGCAAACCAAAGACTAAGTCACTTGAATGACTTGTATCAGATTTGGCTGCCCGCCGGTGTCTGGTATGCTTCGGCTTCTTGTCCTTCGATAACTGGTTTGACATAAAGTTCTACTCGACGATTTAGTTGACGGCCAGCTTCTGTTTCATTACCAGCTCTTGGTTCTAATTCACCACGACCGACAGTCACTAAACGACTTTGTGAAATACCTTGCAACACAAAATAATTAACAACTGACTGAGCTCGATGGCGAGAAAGCTCCATATTATAACTTTCTGAGCCCACGCTGTCGGTATGTCCAACCACATGAATAATTGTTCGTGGGTAACGCACCAAGATTTCAGACACTTTCTGCAACGTTGGCATAAAGGCGGGCTTTAATGCCGCACTACCAAAATCAAAGGATATTTCACTGGAAATATCAATCTTCAATGTTTCATCTTGTAATCGTTTCACTTCAATATCGTGCCGAGCTTGTTCTTCAGCTAATGCTGCTTCCATTTCTTGTTGTTGATTATCCATATAGTGGCCAATTCCTGCTCCTGCAGCGGCACCGACTGCCGCACCGACCAGCACACCACCGGCACTATCATCAACCGCATATCCCACTACAGCACCTGCAGCCGCACCAACTGCCGCCGCTGTTTTAGCTTTTTGATTAGGATCATCATCGGTAATACATGCCGCAACCATTGTTGCCATCGCTGCTACTAATATCAATTTCTTCATTACAAGCTCCTATTTCCTGCCAGTTTTATCTATTCTAGATCTAAGCCATCAGGATGACTATACTGGTCTTTAACGATACTTACTGAGAGATACTTCATGGAAAAACAATTTATTCCCGTTAATATCGCCCTACTGACTATTTCTGATACCCGTACTATAGAAAACGATACCTCCGGAAAAGTTCTTCGCGAACGTGTTTTAGCAGCAGAACACCAACTTGCTGCGCAACAAATCGTGTCTGATGACATTTATCAAATACGAGCCATTGTGTCACAGTGGATTGCTGATCCGGATATTCAAACTATTATTACCACTGGTGGTACCGGCTTTACCGGTAGAGATGGCACGCCCGAAGCAATCAACGTATTGCTTGATAAAGAAATGATGGGGTTTGGTGAATTATTCCGCCAGATCTCTTACCAAGACATTCGCACTTCAACGATTCAGTCTCGCGCTGTAGGTGGTGTGGCTAATGGTACTTTTATCTTCTGCTTGCCCGGTTCATCAGGTGCTTGTAAAACAGCTTGGGATGACATTCTTAAAGAACAACTTGATATTCGCCATCGTCCCTGTAATTTTGTTGAACTGATGCCTCGATTATTGGAAAAATGATTTCGCTCACACTCTATACCACTATCGGTTGCCATCTTTGCCAACTTGCTGACACCTTATTAAGTGAATTATCAAATCAACATGATGTGGTAGTTGAAGTAATAGAAATTGGCGATGATGATGATCTGGTTACACGTTATGGCACCACAATTCCTGTAGTAAAATTTGCAGATAACAGTGAGTTAAACTGGCCTTTTACCTTGCAAGATCTTGAAATAAAAATGGGGTCCCTTAGCGCTAATTGAAACTTTAAATCATTTGACGCGTCAGAAATAACAGCACTCAATATGGCCACATAGGATATATATGCCGGTATTTTTAAGTCTGCTCACATTCCTTTTCGGAGGACTCATTAGCGCCGTTTACGCTAATGAAATGCCACCTATGCCTGGTAATCGCTATGATATTGGTGGTCATAGATTGCATATTCAATGCATGGGAGAAGGTGAGCCGACCACCATTATTGATGCTGGATTAGGTGATGATTCTTTCGACTGGCAGTCCATTCTTCAACAATCTGCTCAAATAACACGAACCTGTATTTATGATCGCGCCGGCTATGGTTGGAGTGATTATGGCCCCAGACCTCGCAATAGTCGCCGTATAGCTTATGAGTTAGGATTGCTTCTTGAACAAGCAAATATTCCACCACCTTATTTATTAGTAGGGCATTCTTTCGGGGGCTTTAACCTTCGTCTATTTGCGGCATCTCATCCTGATGATATTGCCGGATTAATACTGGTCGATTCCTCACACGAAATGCAATACGAACGATTAAATATAAAATTACCGCCACCACGCAAAGGCCGTCGCAATATCATCATTATCGCTAAACAAACGGCCGCTACATCCAATAGTCAAAAACCTCAAATATTGCGTGATCATGCGTATAGGACAGCAGGTCAAGAAATTGCTGCTTTGTACGAAAGTGCACGTCAAGTTCGACTGTTTGGCTCCATTCCAACCATCCCTTTAATTGTTATTAGTCGCGGCAAAACGGAATGGGCAGGTAATAAAGATGCCCAATACCGTGAAAAAATATGGATTGAATTACAACAAGATCTGACTCGATTATCACCTATCAGCCAGCATCTGTTTGCAAATAATAGTGGCCATGACATACCCAAACAACAACCTGAAATAATTCTTGAAGCCATTTCTAATGCCACCAATCTTGCACGAACAATGAGCGCGCCATAAAAACTCGTTATACTGTCGATTTTTTACAAGAAAAGCCGATGACTATCGAATTTATCACCCAACAACAAGATTTGGTTAATTTCTGTCAGAAAATCGCTGATGCTCCATTTCTAGCAGTCGACACTGAATTTTTACGCGAAAAAACTTATTACCCACAACTGTGCTTAATTCAAGTTGCCACCGACAATCATATTGCCTGTATTGATCCACTAGTGTTAACAGATTTAAGCCCCATTCTCGACTTATTCTACAACTCTGATATTACTATCGTATTTCATGCTGCCCGCCAAGATTTAGAATTATTTTATTTATTACGTGATGATTTACCTTCACCTATTTTTGATACTCAAATTGCGGCCACCGTATTAGGTTATGGCGAACAAATCGGT
>JAUXFA010000242.1 GCA_030620285.1 Piscirickettsiaceae bacterium | reverse complement strand
TGTAAAGGA
The DNA here is from genome assembly GCA_030620285.1 of Piscirickettsiaceae bacterium. Lineage (GTDB taxonomy): Bacteria > Pseudomonadota > Gammaproteobacteria > Nitrosococcales > Methylophagaceae. The sequence continues at coordinate 3,151 of JAUXFA010000242.1, read as the reverse complement.
AAGCCACGTAGAAATAAAACGAGCAACAGAGCATCTGTTAGTTGAATACCGCAGCTCCACTTTTGAAAGATTCCTTGGTGTTGTTGTGCTGCTGGCAGCCATAATACTTATTTGGTCGCGTAATATCAAACGTACTATCTGGATCTTGTTGCCAGTAAGTATTGGAATACTGACGGGGTTTGCTGTGCCATTATTAACTGGCACAGGTATAAATGTTTTTCATCTGTTGGCACTGTTACTTGTGTTAGGAATGGGGCTGGATTACAGTCTATTTTTTAACAGAAAAGATGGAGATGAATTAGATAGGAAACAGCGGACTCATGCTATCAGTATTAGCGCGCTGACAACCTCAGCAGCATTTTCGGTGTTGGCTTTTTCATCAGTTCCTGTGATGGTGTCAATGGGGCAAACAGTAGCAACAGGCGTATTGATGTGTTTTGTTTCTGCATGGGTATTATCTTCTCCAACAGACAATAATCACGTAGGCTACGTAAAATGAAAACAATGAAGTCTTTGGCAGTCACCGCTAAAACCATCGTTAATTCGTGTGGGGTTGGTGAAATAGCTATGCTTGAGGCGCTTACAAGTAATCGAAGTGGTTTAACGCAACAAGGCTATAAGGGACTGGGTTTTGATACTTGGCTTGGAAAGGTTGATGATGTTGAAGCAGTCGAGATAGAGCCAGAATTGAGACAGTACACTTGCCGTAATAATCAATTAGCACGACTTGCAATGGATACTGATAATTTTCGCACATCTGTAGATAATGCAAAGGTAAGATATGGTGCGGATCGTATTGGAGTTTTTGTTGGTACCAGTACGTCGGGTTGTGCAGAGACTGAGCATGCTTATAAATATCTTCGGCATCATAGCGTTTTGCCAGAAAACTATAATCTGTTATATACCCATAATATCGCTTCATTGCAGGATTATGTGCAGCGTTCACTAGGCTTGTATGGGCCCGGGCACGCAATATCTACCGCTTGCTCCTCAAGCTCAAAGGTTTTTGCTGCTGCTCATCGGCATATAGCAACAGGGCAATGTGATGCGGCGGTTGTTGGTGGAGTAGACTCACTGTGTTTGTTAACACTTTATGGCTTTAACTCGTTGCAATTGGTTTCAAGTGAAATCTGTCGACCTTATGATGCAAACCGTAATGGCATTAATATTGGCGAGGCGGCAGGTTTTGTTTTACTTGAACCTAGTGATGTTGGACACGGTAAAGTTAAATTAAAAGGATACGGTGAATCCAGTGATGCATACCATATGTCTACGCCTAATCCGAATGGCGATGGTGCAGTAACAGCAATGACTAATGCGTTATTGAGGGCAGGGTTAAGCGTTGAAAATATCGGATATATTAATTTACATGGCACAGCTACGCGCAGCAATGATTTAGCGGAAGCACGTGGCTTGCTGCGTGTTTTTAATGATAAAGCTATTTGTAGCTCAACTAAAGGGTTTACTGGGCATACGCTAGGAGCGGCTGGTGTCACCGAAGCCATTATTTCGATATTAGCGCTAGAACATAATGTTCTTCCTGGAAACATAAATATTCAAACATTTGATCAAGAACTTGGCGTGGAACCTTTACCTGTAACTATGAAACAGTCTGTAGAAAATGTTATGAGTAATAATTTTGGTTTTGGCGGCAGTAATTGCAGCTTGATTTTTGGTTGGTAAAAATGACAGTTTACATTAATGATATTGCTGTGATTGGCCCAGGTCTGGTGAACAGAAAAGAAACTCTCTCCATTCTACGTGGGCAAAGTTACTGGACTAACCAGGATATGCCACAGTTAAAACCAGAAATGTTGCCTGCAAATGAACGACGACGTACTACACCTGTAATTAAGCTTGCGTTGGAATGTATTCAGGGATTGCTAAGAGATTATGATGATTTGCAAACTGTCTCAACAGTTTTTGCATCTTCAGATGGGGATCTTGAAATAGCCGATAAGATGTGCGCAGCATTAGCAGAAGATAAAAAAATCATCTCACCGACATTATTTCATAATTCAGTGTATAACGCGCCAGCTGGATATTGGTCTATAGCAGCGCTAATGAAAGGTTCATCAACTAGTTTGTCAGCGGGTGACGCTACTTTTATGTGCGGATTGCAAGAGGCGGTCACTCAGGTTGAAGTCGATGGAGGTACGGTATTATTTGTGGCTTATGACTATCCTGCGCCGTATCCACTCGATAAATGTCGTCATTTCGATTATCCTTTGGCCATCGCATTGCGGTTAGGTGGGGTGGCTGAGTATAAGGTGCTGGGAACTTTGGAATTAAAAGGTTTAGACAAAGATACTAAAGTAAGTAGGTGCAGAAATGTATCGTTAGAGCCTTTACGTGAAGCGTTGCCCATAGGGTGCGGCTTGCCATTGATTGAAGCATTAGCTAGACGAGCACGTATGCGACTCATCATGCCCTATTTGAGGGATGGAAAATTTCTAGTAACCGTATCTCATTGACCACAGTGTTAGCTATGATAAAGCATGATGAAATTTGTGAACTCATCCCGCATGCGGGCGAAATGTGCTTGTTAGATGCAGTGAAAAGTTGGGATGAGAAAAACATTATTTGTATAACCAATACCCACCAAAAAACAGATAATCCCCTCCGTAATAGTGATGGTTTACCGATGTTGTCACTTTTGGAATACGGTGCACAAGCAATGGCAGTACATGGATGTTTGCTAGCAAAAAAAGATGGTGTAATTATGGAAGAAGGGTATTTGGCTGCATTGCGAGATATTCAACTCACACAAGGGTGGTTGTCTGATGTTAAATGTGAGCTTGAGATTGGCGCTGAACGTATTTACGCTGATGGAGGCAATATGATTTATACCATGATGATCCGTGCTAACAATAAAATATTGGCCACTGGTAGAGCAGTCGTAGTAGCGAAGTTTCGTAATAGTGAGAATGAATTATGAAGCGAGCATTAGTGACAGGCGCCAGTGGTGACTTAGGGTGTGCCATATCCAAAGCGTTGGCCGAAGCGGGAAATTATGTTTATGTTCACGCAAACAATAATCTTAATCGTGCGGAAGATGTTGTTAGCTCAATACGACAGGAGGGTGGCAAAGCTGAAGTAGTTCAGTTTGACGTTTGTGATAAGGATGCAGTACAAGCAGCACTGAAGTCGG